>CANPZU010000016.1 GCA_947588825.1 uncultured Clostridia bacterium | reverse complement strand
TAGTTGGAAGAAGAAATTGTCGGATAGCGAAGCCAAAGCTCATACCCGCTCTCGTCCTCTGTCGAATAGGTTATCACATCAGGTTCCTCGCTTTCGTTTCGGCGGTCACAGCCCGCAAATGAGGCGAGCATGGCAAGCGCCATAAGAGCGGGAAGAACTCGTCTAATAAACATATGATTGTTTGTCCTTTCAAAATTCAAATTAAAATTTAAAATAATATTACTTTGCGGCCCGGCAAAGCTCTTTTTTTGACAGGCAAGTAACTAAACCTAAACTACAGCGCCATTTCAATGAAAATGCCATAAAGATGGTATATTTGATCAGTCAAATGTGCATTCGACCTTAGACTGCTTTTCAAAAAAGGCTATCATGGTTCTTGCCCACAGCCTCGCATGGCTGCGCTGCTCGGTAAAATCATTTTGAATTATACCAAGACGCTCGGCGTCGATCTTGCCTTCGAGGGCGGAAAGCGCCTCCTTCATCTGCACAGTTCTGTCCTCCGCCGTTGCCAGTCCCATATAAATGTTATTTAAAATCGACTCGCCGTTTGACATTTTATGTCCGAACGGTACATGGTGAAACCAACAAAGCAGTTCCTCCGGGCAAGTGTTTATGTCATTAAGCAGGGCTTGCAGCCGAGGAGAATACTGCGCCGTGGCGTCGGTGTGATTGCCTTTTGAGGTGGAATTTCTGTTGTTTCCCACTCCTCTGCGGCTGACGTTTATCGTACCGTTTCCGTTTCGGTATTCAAGATCGGGGTTAAAGTGAGTGTCAAGCTCAAAGGTCATGCCCATCGCATAAGGAGAGGTATAGGATTCGTAAAGCTCCCATGACGAGCAAAGTATATCGGATATGGTTGAAACAACGCTTGCCTCATCGTTGAATGTGAGCTTGATCCAACTTTCGGTTATTTCCTGTTCGGTGCTGTCAGGGTTCCATGCGAGTTTTCCGAATCCGTACCAGTTTGCCTGCGCGAGCAGTCCGTTTGTCCAGCTTTCGCAGTTTCCAACATTCGCAACGCCGGCAATTAATGTGTTTTCCTGACTGTAAACCTTGCCCTGAAGGATATTTGAAAGCGTCGTCGGCACTCCCTGCGGTCCGTCGTCGAGCATCATGTCAAAATCGAGATAATACTTCCACATGGATACAAGATAGCAAAGATCTGTTCCCTGTCCCGTGTACTCCTGTTTTATTTGCACCTCAAGACCCATGTTTGTGTCTTTCATACCGCCGAAAAGAGGGGAAACCGGCTCGCGAGGGAGAAAATCTCTCGGTCCGTTCTTTTGCTGGAGCACAACGTTACTTTCAAATTTGCCGTCCTGAGGTTTAAAGAACTCATATGCCTGATTGCAGATATCCGAGGAAAGAGCGCCCGCCACATCCCCGTAAACAAAGGCGCGCCACATCACTATGCCGTTATAAGGCTGCAAAATTTTTGCGAACATGTTTGCGCCCTCGGCGTGAGTACGTCCGTATTTGGCGGGACCCGGCTTGCCTTCGGAGTCAGCCTTGATGAGATATCCCGCAAAATCGGGAATCGCCTCGTAAATTTCCTTTGTCTTATCTTCCCACCACTTGATAACGTTTTTGTTAAGCGGATCGTTGGTGTTGAGTCCGCCAAGCTCGGAGGGCGCGGCAAAGCTCACGCTTATGCCCATTCTTATACCGTATTTTCTGAAAACATCGGCGACGGCCGACACTTTGTCAAGATATTCTGTTTTTATATAATTGTAGGAGGTGTTAACATTGTTTATTATTATCGTGTTTATGCCTATTGACGCGTTTGCCCTTGCGAAATCCTCTATGCGAGTATCCTTCATTTCAGGAAGAGTACTCCAGTCGTATATCGAGCTGCCGACATCATAATGCTTTCCGCCGATACCGCCGTCCCAGTTGTCCCACTGGTTGAGCACCCGCCACATTATCTTAGGAGCGTCGCTGACATTGAGCGAGGAGATATCGCCCTTTGTTCCGAGTATCTCAAGAAGTCGAAAGGCTCCGTAAAGCACGCCTGAATCGCTCTGCCCGAGAATGAGCAGCGCTTTGCCTTTTTTTACGTTCTTTATAAGATAACCGTCCTTTTCGGGTATTTTAAGATTCTCCGACTCCACAAGCTCCTTTACCGCGCCGTCCTCTTCTGTTCCGATTATCAGCCCCCCGTCGCCGTCGAGCGAGTCCTTTGTCTGTATGTCCTTGTCAAAAAGCCCGGAAAGCCCCCGTACAAGCTCAAGATAAGCAGAGCTTACCACCTCGCGGGAGGTGTCGGGCATGACTATATACTTTATCAGATCTTCCGCCTTTGCCTTGTAGTTGGAAGAAGAAATTGTCGGATAGCGAAGCCAAAGCTCATACCCGCTCTCGTCCTCTGTCGAATAGGTTATCACGTCCTCGGGCATTTTATCATCTTGTTTTTTGCCGCAGCCGAAAAAGATTGCGCTAAGCATTGAAATCGCGAGCAGCATCGATAGAATTTTTTTAGCATATTTCACTGTTTTACCTTTCGTCTTTAAAAAAGTACTCCGCGGCAGTTGCAGTGGCAAAGCCGCAGAGCACTTAAAGCCTAAAAAATCAATTCTTCTTTCTCTTGATTGCTACCGCTGCGAGAGATACAAGAGCGACGCTTGACAAAACTACAACGGCAACAGTCAAATCACCGGTTCCGGGATTTCCGCCGGGTGTGGTGGTTCCTGAATCTCCGCCGGGCGTGGTAGTTCCGGGATTTCCACCGGGCGTGGTGGTTCCGGGATTCGACGGCTTTTCGGCAAGAGTCACGCTGCCCCAAAGAGTACGGTTGGCAGTACTGTTGCTCGGGCCTTTCGCATTTGTGCCCGCGCCGGACCAAACAAGAACGGTTTCTCTGTTTTTATTGCTGTTATCAAGCTTTTTCTCAACGCCGTCACCGTAAAGCGCGACATTGACGTCGTTATATTGGATATCGAACTTGAGTTCCTTGCCGGTGGTAAGTCCGAGGCTTGCGGCGGGGAACGCGAACTCCATAACTATATGGCATACGCCGTCTTTCTCTGTCGTCTTGCACTTATATGCAACCTTGGAGCAATCGTAGGGGGCGTTGTTGCGCGGGAAAAGCGCGCCCTTCTGTCCCTCAACCTCAAAATTGTCATACTCGCCCTCAGTCTTATAGGGGAAGGCATTGAGGTGGAAGTTGGTAGCGTCGTTCCAGCTTTCAACGTTGTCGGTCTTGATACCGTTGGTAAAATTACCATCTGCATCGGCAAGTCCGAAGAAAAGCCATACCGAGTCGCTTCTAAAGCTCTTTGAATCGGCTCCGCTCTGTTCTGTGCCGTTTACCTTGGTATCAAGCTGGTCGTCGTCGATTTCTATCAACAGATAGAAATTCTGCTCGTCCCACATAGCGCTGAAGGATGCGGTGCATCCGTCGGTCTTTGTGTTTTCACCGGTGCCGTTATGAGTGTCGCCATTAGCCAGTCTGTTAACTGCTTCCTTTGCGGCGGCATTCCATTCGTCTGCCTTGACCTCACCGTCAACCGTAGCCGTACCGTAAACGGCGGTATACGATTTTGCCGTATTGAGATCATCCTCGGCTGCAAAAGCGGCTCCAAGTGTCGATGTAAGGCTCATGGCAAGAAGCAGCATCGTTACACCGACAAGTGTGATAACTCTTTTCATTGTTTTTCCTCCGTTATAATTATAAAAATGGTTTTTCCGATTCGTTCGGAAACCTCTTTGTTAACATGTTACAACATTTTGATTCACAAGTCAATAACATCTCATCCGTTTAAATTTATTTTACAGTTAAGCGCCAAAAATGTAGCGTTTTTTGCAACTCATATGTAAATTTCGTACAACGGAGCATTCTTTGTGAGTTTTGCCGCTGGGTATTTTGCACAACAACTCACAAAAAATCTAAAAAACGCTAAATGCGAATTATTTCTTTTCCTTTCCTTTTATTTATATTTTTCTCATTTATCTTTATTGGCTTATCGGCCTTAAGATTGCAAGAGATTTGCTTTCTTCTTTTTTGTTCTTTGAGTCTTTTTCGAAAAGCCGTACCTTTTGAGAAGCCTTGAAAGCACAATATAAAAAACCGGGATAAGCAGCAAATCAGCCGCGATCCACGCTACGGGACCGGCGACACAGGCGGCGTCAAAGCCGTATACCGGCACAAAAAAGGTGCCGACCGCCGCTCTCGCCGCAAGCTCGAAAAGACCTGCCGCCATGGCGGGGACGCCGTATCCGAGCCCTTGGATACAGTTGCGGTAAACAAACAGTATCCCGAGGGTAAAATATAAGCTGCCGCAGATAGAGAGCATTCGGTGTATACCGTCAATTACCGCCGTTTCGGATCCGTCAATAAAGAGCAGAGCCATATAACGTCCCGCGAAAAACGAGGCGACGGTAGCAAGCAGGGCGTAAACCGTCACCATGCCAAGCGCTTGATGCGCTCCGCGGCGCACCCTGTCAATCTTCCCCGCCCCGAGGTTTTGGCCGCAGAATGTCGCCATCGCTATGCCGAGCGATTCCATCGGCTGCGTCAGCATCATTGACGCCTTATTGCCGGTTGCAACCGAGGCGACCGCGGTGGAGCCGAGATTGTTTACAGACTTTTGCAGCACAAGTCCGCCTACCGCCGTTATAGAAAATTGAAGCGCCATGGGCAGTCCAAGGTACAAAAGCTTTCTTGAAAGTGTGAAAGACAGCGCCATATCAGCTTTTTTGAGGCGGAGTACCTCGGTTTTTTTGATTATGTAGAAAAGGCAGAGCAGACCCGATATAAGCTGCGCCAGCACGGTCGCAAGACCCGCTCCCATTACGCGCATGTTGCAAACGAGAATAAAAAAGAAATCCATTCCCACATTGAGCGCGGAAGAAACAATTAGAAAATAAAGGGGCGAACGGCTGTCCCCGAGCGCTCTGAGAAGTCCCGCGAGGACATTGTAAAACATGGTCGCGGACATTCCGGCAAAAATAACTATTATATAGCTGTACGCGTCATCTATAATATCGGAAGGAGTATCCAAAAAAATAAGGATGTCCTTTGTGAATATCATGGTAAGCGTTGTGAGAATTATCGAGATCGCGACGCTCAGATATATAATATTTGCAACGGTGCGCCGGAGCTTTTCATAATCCTTTGCTCCGAAATACTGAGCGACCGGTATGCAAAAACCGCTTGCCATGCCAAGCACAAAGCCGATTATCAGAAAATTAAAGGAGCCCGTCGAACCGACCGCCGCAAGCGCCTCCTTTCCGAGAGTCTGTCCCACAATGATAGTGTCGGCCATATTATAAAACTGCTGAAACAGATTTCCAACCAACAACGGCAGAGTAAACGTCAGTATCCGCTTTGCCGAAGCGCCCTCGGTCATATCCTTGACCATACCGAAGCCCTTCCTTTCTTATTTTTATTGCTTATTCATTCAGTACACAACAGGTAAATGCAGCGGGAAAAAACGCAGCGTAATTTTGCGATGCCGCTCCCCCGTATTTTTAAAATACTCGCCGCCATTTGCCAAAGGGGGAGTCTTTCCCGCGGACTTTTTTTAAAATGTCTAAGGTGTTATGATATCAGAAAGAAAGCGTTTTGTAAATACCTTTCAACAATTTTTTTAAAAAAATTGCCGATGACAAGCGCATATTCATCTTTCGGCATTTTTGTTGCGCTATAGGAGAACCTGCCTTTTCAAATTTTCGCTTTAAAAGGACTTAAACACATCTGAATTTTCAAAAAGAATTCACAAATCCGTTCGTAATATATGTTGCAAAGACTTGTTTTATGGTATATAATTGAAGCGCTCGCACACCCATTGAAAGGAGAAAAAGCATGTCATACATACAGCTATGTGACATAGGAAAAATTTACGCCGGAGAAAGCGGCATTGCCGTGGGGATAAGGTCGGTCAACCTTTCCTTTGACAAAGGTGAATTTGTCGCTATAACAGGCCAATCCGGCTCGGGAAAATCAACTCTTCTGAACATCATAAGCGGAATGGACACCTACGAGGAAGGCGAAATGTTGATAGAAGGTCAGCCCACCTCCCATTTTATACAGCAGGATTTCGAAGAATACCGAAAAAAATACATTTCATTTATATTTCAGGACTACAACATAATAGAAAGCTTCACCGTTCTGCAAAACGTCGAGCTGGCGCTCATGCATATCGAAAACCGTAAGCAGCGCCGTAAAAAGGCGCTCGAGCTGCTCGACCGGGTTGGAATGAGAGAGCACATAAGACACAGAGGCAGCCAGCTCTCGGGAGGTCAAAAGCAGAGGACGGTAATAGCGCGCGCGCTTGCAAAGGACAGTCCCGTGATACTTGCCGACGAGCCGACGGGCAATCTTGACAGCAAAACCTCCGAGGAGATCATGAAGCTTTTGCACGATGTTTCGCGGGACAAGCTGGTGCTCGTCGTAACCCACGACTTCGAGGAGGTTGAAAAGTACGCGACAAGACATATCCGCATTTTCGACGGCGGAATTGAGTTCGACCACCTTCTGACAAAACAAAATAAAGCACCCGAACCGCCCGAGCAGACAAATGCGGACGCCCGGGAGATAAATGAAATAAAAAATGAAGAAAACAATCCCGCTTTTACTCCGAAAAAGAAAAGCGGAAAAGAGAAAGCCGCTTTTCTCATACGCAACGGCATAACTCTCGGGCGGGTGCGCTTTTTCTCCATGCCAAAACTCACCTGCTTTATTTGTTTTCTCATGATACTGTCAAGCATCGCCGTCACCTTCGCCACGGGGGTCTTCAAAGATGCGATGACTCTCTTTGACAAAAAATATCTTTTCACTCCCACAAACGGCAGACTGATAGTCATGCATTCGGACAAAAGCCTCATGAGCGACGACGAACTGAACAAACTCACCCTTCGATACGGCGCCGACGGATACGAAAAATACGACTATCTGTACGACGTGCGCCACGTCGTGAACGGAGCGGATATTGACCGTGACTTCGCTTTTGACCGCTTCACATGTAAAAACTACGGAAGGCCGGATTTTGGAAGATACCCCGAAAAGGAAAACGAGGTCCTTTTATATCTGCCCATATACACAAAGGAAATATATAACGAGCAATCCGTTTCAGGCAAAATATTTCTGAGGTTCGGTCAGAACCGCTATTGGTCATACGGATACGACAACGTAAATGGAGCCATATACGATATCGTTGGGATAAAATACTTTTACGACAATACAAAAGAATCCGCCATAGTGCTTTCAAAGGACGGATACGAAGCTGCAAACGCCTTGGCGTTTTTCTATGAAAGCGTGAACAGCAGCGCAAAAATACTGCTCGGCGCAAACAGCGCTCTTACATTTAACACCAACAATATTGTAACGAGCTTTGACGTAAAGGAGGACGAGTTTTATTTTATCTCGACCTCGAACGAGGAAAAAATCAAAAATCTCCTTTTGAACGTCCCGCAGGGTCAGGAGCTTCCCGAAGTTGTGGAGATATCCGGCACGTACAGCAAATTTTCACGCGACGATACGATGTTCGGCTTCATCCCCGATACCGAAACGCTGCCTTCGGAACCGGTCCTCACACGTCTGACCGAGCTTAAGATCAACACTGAAAAAGAAGGTCTGTACAGCGACACGCAAGAAATTCTGTACAGTCCGTTCATCTACTTCAACGGCACGGCGGCAAATGATGTTCTTCTTATAAATCCGACAATCATAAAAAGCTTCGTAAAGGAAAACTTTTTTGAAAAGCAGTATTATCAGTCATCGATCTTTTTTAAAAACGACGCGCAGGCACAAAAGGCGATAACCTCTCTGAAATCGGAGGGTTATCAGGCCGCTCTCTCAAACACTGTTGTACAGCCTAACGAATACGAATACATTTTCAGCATTATAGGGCCGCTTTTCGCCGCCCTCTCATGGCTTGTCGCGATACTGTTTATAGGACTGCTTTTGGCGCTGTGCACCACAAGAGCCATGCAGGCCACCTCGGGAGATATCGCGATCCTTCGCACGATGGGAATACCCGTTCCAATAATCAAGGCAAGCATTTATATACAAACGCTTATATCTATAATTCCCGCATATATAGCGACCGCCGCGTTTGCATTTGTCATATACGTCAATCCCTCCACAAATAAAAGCTTTACTTTCCTTCACGCATGGCAGTACGTCCTGATTGCCGTCGGGCTTGTACTGGTTGTGCTTGTCATATCACGGCGATATGTCAAAAAATTATTCAAAAGCACGGTCAAAAAGACTCTCAAAGGAGGCGGCCTCAAATGATAGAGCTTAAGAACGTAAACAAGTGGTACAACAAAAAAAAGTCCAACGAGATTCACGTTATAAACGACATAAGTCTTGAGCTGCCCGAAAAAGGCATGGTCGCCATTTTCGGCAAGAGCGGATGCGGTAAAACGACTCTTCTAAACACAATAGGCGGCCTTGACGGCATAAACAATGGGGATATAAGAATATATGGCAAGAGTATAAAAGAGGACACCGATTACCTTCGAAACCGTCATATAGGCTATATATTTCAAAATTACTGCCTTAACAGAGAGCGCACGGTATATGAGAACGTCGCGGACGCGCTGAGACTTTGCGGAATGACCGACGAGACTCAAATTGAGGGCCGTGTCATCGCCGCTCTTGACAGCGTCGGAATGAAAAAGTATATAAAGCGCACGCCCGACGCGCTCTCCGGCGGTCAGCAGCAAAGAGTCGCCATAGCGCGCGCCATAGTCAAGAGTCCGTCTATAATACTTGCCGACGAGCCGACGGGAAACATCGATGAAAAGAACACAGTCGCCATAATGGATATGCTCAAGGCAATATCGCAAAACAGTCTTGTTCTGCTTGTGACGCATGAGGCAAAGCTTGTCGACTACTACTGCGACAAGGTTATAGAGCTTCAGGACGGAAAAATAAAGAATATATACGAAAACGAAAAAACCTCGGGATATGTAGGAAAGGACAAAAACACAATCTACCTCGGAGAGCTTGAACGCTCAAACGACTCCTTTGACGGGGTTGAAATAGAGTACTACGGCGAAAAGACAAACAATTTAAAGATACGTATTATACGTACAAACGGAAAGCTATACATCCAGTCAGACGATCCGAACGCTAAACTGATCGACGGTACCGGCGAAATAAAAATACGCGAGGGCGTTTACGATCAAAGCGTCGAGAAGCTGCACAAGCAGGCGAGCATACCCGCGCTTCCCTCCTTCGAAGGCTCGAATTACGGAAAACTGTTTACCCTTAAAAATTCAATTGCCGACGCAATCAAGGATAACCTGACCGTAAAAAAAAGCAAAGTGCGCACAAGACTGCTGAAGGTGAGCATGTTCGCTCTTGCAGCGGTTCTTGTGATATCAAGCGCGAGATTTTCGGTGTTTATCCGCGACTACCTTGAAACCATGAGCAATTATAACGATTCGGTCTTGTTTTTGCCTGTTTTAAGCAGCATGAAGGGCATGGATATACGGGAAAAAGCCCCGGAAAGCGGGATAGATTATATAAGCATACAGGGGGATGTTTTCGGCGACAATCACGTTATGGAATTCTCGGCTCTTGATTTCATGACTGCCTCAAGCGTGCGTCTGTCCGCCTCGGGCAACACCGTTTCTCCCGAGATAGTGAAGGACTGCCCTCTTGCGGCGGGCACCGATATAATATCAAATTCTTCCGATATGCTGATCACCACCGCCGTAGCAGACGAGCTGATAAACACAAGCACGGTAAATATAATAAGCGACTACAAGGATCTTATCGGTCTTGTCGGCGGCCCTTCCTTCATCGGCTCAAACCAGCACAGAATAGTCGGCATCGTTGAAAGCGACGTCAAGTATTTCGTCATGGACAAACTGAGCAGCACATACGATATGTTCCGTCGATTTGGACTTTACACAAACGTCTTTCCGTACTCCCTCAACATCTTTGACAATCTGCCCGAGGTAAACAAAGCAGAGGCGGCGATATATTACACCTCGAAGAATTCCCCTTCAGATAAGAGCGTCATGATCGGCGGGATCGATCTTAATATCGCCGAAAGCATAAAATTTTACTCATCTTTAAACGATTACCCCGATTACGCGGAAAACGAGCGATCCTTGCTGCCTTTTGACAAATATTACGAAAGCCTTGTTTTAGGCTCAGACGGCTCAGATGGCAAGGATACAAACGGTTACGCCGCAATGTGCTCATGGATATACGAATATTATTTTGAAGCTTTTTCGGATTTTATTAAGCAGGTTCAGCATGTATGCTATATCGATTTTTATCCGTGGCTTCTCATTAATAACTATTCGCCCGAGTACCTGTTTTTAAATATCTCCTCCGGTTATTTTGATTTCCTGCCGATCGACCCGAAGGAGGCGGAAGAATATTTTGCCGGATACGTTTACAAGCGTGACGTCGGCGCATATCCCGAAACGTCCGAAGAGGCAATGCAATATTTGAGAAGTCTGTATTTTACCGACTCTGCCGACGAAAACGGCGACGGCAACACAAGCTATGCGGATATCCTTGCTCAAAAAGTGGATATTGAGCTGTGGGACGATTTTGCCGCTTTTGACCAAACGACAAATAACAATTATTATTACTTCGATGACAGCTTTTATGTGATCTCCGACGAGGACTATATCGATCTTGTCTACTGCTTCGGCGAGAGCGACAATAAAATTTTGTCTTATTCCGACGGATTGTATTCTGTCGACGACGATTATCCGTACGCGTATATGTTCATACACACCACAAATATGGAAAAAACCATGAGTATGCTTCGTGAATACATCGATGAAAGCCGAATCATAACCCCCGACAATTACATGAGCTTTCTGTTTCAGGACAGTCTGCCGACCATAATAGCAAATCTCACATCGTTTTTGAGCATGCTCGCTCTGCTCAGCCTTTGCGTTTTCTTTATAATGCGCACGATGACCATGAACAGAATAAAAGAAATAGGGATATACCGGGCAATCGGCGTAACGAAAAAGAATATGATATTTAAATTCTTTATCGACGTAAGCGTGCTCACCACCCTCACGGTGTTTATAGGATACGCTGTTTTCAGCGGGGTAACTTTCGCTTTAGGGTCTAACCCGGCGCTTAGCGGAAACTTCTATTTCCCGATATGGCTTGCGATTCTGCTTTACATTTTCATTTACGCCGTGTGCGCTCTTTTCGGCACGCTTCCGGTCATAATTTTACTTCGAAAAACTCCCAGCGAGATACTTGCAAAATACGATATATAGGTGTATAATATTCCCGCGCTCAAGACGTGCAAGGCACAATGCAATCCAACGTCTTGAATAAAGCTCATAACGGAGTAAAATATGTCGCCTGAGTTTAACAACTTCAATTTATACAAAAGGACCAAGTACACATGCTTTTTCACATATCTTGCCATGTCCTCGGTCTTCAGCCTGCCCCCGATACTGTTTATGACCTTCAGGGAGATGTACGGTATCTCATACACCCTGCTCGGCACTCTCATATTGGTCAATTTCTGCACACAGCTCACGATCGACCTGATATTCAGCTTTTTCTCAAAGTATTTTAACATACATATGTGCGTGAGGACAATGCCTCTGCTCACATGTTTCGGCCTTCTTATTTATGCGTTTATACCCCGTTTTTTTCCCGAATACGCTTACGCCGGCCTGCTGATCGGAACAATTATTTTCTCGGTAGCCGCCGGACTGTGCGAGGTGCTGCTGAGTCCGCTTGTCGCCGCCATCCCTTCGGATAATCATGAACGGGACATGAGCCTTCTCCACTCGCTGTACGCGTGGGGAGTACTCACCGTGGTCATACTGAGCACAGCGTATCTTAAAATATTCGGGCGGGAAAACTGGATGTACCTTACCGTGTTTTGGGCTGCGCTTCCTGTCATATCCTTCGTACTTTTTTCAATATCCCCTCTGCCCGACGCCATACTTACACAAGAGGGCAAAACGGACACGTCAAAATCAAGAAGAAAAAAGACGGTTATAATACTTTGCGTCATATGCATTTTTCTCGGAAGCGCTACGGAAAACGCAATGACAAACTGGATCTCGGGCTATATGGAAACCGCGCTTAAGCTCCCTAAGGTCCTTGGCGATGTGCTTGGCATGGCGCTATTTGCCGTTCTTTTAGGTCTTGGCAGAGTGCTGTACGCAAGATACGGAAAAAATATTTTTCCCCTGCTGTTTTGCTCGATGATCGGGTCGCTTGTTTGTTATCTTGTCTCGGCAATCGCCTCAAATCCCGTCGTTTCTATAATCGCATGCGTGCTTACCGGCCTGTTCACCTCCATGCTTTGGCCGGGAACGCTTATCCTGATGGAAGAAAAGATACCCTCCCCCGGCATAACCGCTTACGCTCTTATGGCGGCGGGAGGCGACCTCGGCGGATCGGTCGCTCCTCAGTTATTGGGAATCGTTGTCGACTACGTGTCGGGGAGCGCTTGGACGGCAAAGCTTTCCGAGCACCTCTCATTATCGGTCGAACAAATCGGTATGAAGGCAGGTATGCTGGGCGCCGCGATATTTCCTCTGTTAGGTATTATACTGTTTATAATTATGGCAAAATACTTTAATAAGGTAAAACAATGCGGCATTGAAAATGAAAAAATAAAACAGGCGACTGATTGATAAATCGGCCGCCTAACTTTATGGAGCTACTAATGAGATTCGAACTCATGACCTCATCCTTACCAAGGATGCGCGCTACCGACTGCGCCATAGTAGCATGGATGCAGATGTACTTAACACCCGTTTTGCCTGTCATGTAATTATAGCAAAAGACAAGACGTTTGTCAATATATTTTTCAATTAATTTTTTGTTTTCCGTTTTTTTCTCTTCTGCGGTTTCGACGCTTATTGATTACTAATAAGATTTACACGCGACTTGACAAAAAAAACGGCGTATGATAAAATGTATGTATATAAAATAAAAAACGTGTGATATAAGGCAGCGATATGACGCGATATGAAAGGAATAAAGGTATGAACGCCTACAGTGAAACGAAAGAAAAGCTCGACCGGATACTTGAAGTCTTTGACAAATACGATAAGACCAATATCCCCGCCGACTACTCGGAAACGCCCCTTGTGGACCTTGTTACCGCCGACATAGTCTCCCTTGCATGCTATTTTTCAAGCACCGACGGCTCTATTTCCGCGTCGGAAGCCGAGGTATTCAACGCCGTGTTCGGAGTGAGCAGGACGCCCGAGGAAATAACCGCCCTTATCACGGACGACGAATCGATAATACAAAAAATCGGAACGACCTTCAACGTTATCGCCGAAACCGAAAAAAGACTCGGAATATACTCTCTAAGAAAAACAATGATAGTGCCGCTTATAAAATTTTTCGAGAGGTTTGCAATGGACGTCATAAGGTCCGACGAATACGATAAATCCGAGCTCGATACATATAACATCTTTTTCTGCAAAATAGAGGCCGCCCTGACCGCCATTCCGCCGCGCTGAGGCTTTTGCGTCCATTATTTGCGGAGAAAAATTTTTCCGCCGCCGCTTCTGCAAAAATGAACAAAAATATTGACGGGACTTTTGCCTATGCCCGCTTCCCGACCCGAAAATCAACAGCTTTCATGTATCATGGCATTTTTTTGGCCGAGCTTTAATTTGAAAAATTGAATATTTGTTATCTGATGTTATCTGAACAGTACGCCCGCGAAAGCGGGCTGTATTATTTTCATTTAATTCACAAACAGTTAAACAAATCATAAAATATGTCGAATATAATGTCTAATATCATTTAGTTAGTTAACTAATTATTTTGCGGTTCTTATCTTATATAGAAACTATAGAAACGCCAAAGGAGAACAAAATGCCTGAACAAAAATTTATTTCCAAAACTCCAATGATGCTCATAAATGACATTTCAAGACTGTTCGGCTCAGAAATCAGAAAAACAGCGGACGAGGAGGGAATTCCCTCGGGATACCGACACATGCTGATGATACTTGCTCACCGCGACGGAATAAGCCAGCTCGAGCTTGCAAGATGTCTGCACATAACTTCTCCCACCGTCAGCGTAACACTGAGCAAAATGGAGCAGTGCGGCTACATCACAAGAAGGTCAAACGAGCGCGACCAACGTCAAACGCTCGTTTATTTAAACGAAAAAGGAAGGCAGCTTGAGGCAAGATGCCACCAAATAGCTCAAGAGACCGAAAAGGTCTCGCTAAATGGGTTTGACGAAAAAGAAAAGCGGGATTTTAAGGAATATCTGCTGAGAATATATCAAAATCTCGGCGGAAACGACGGCCCGTTTGAAGAAGAAATCAAAATCGGAAAGGAGCGATTTAAAGTTGAGTAAATGGTTCAAATACATAAGGCCCTATCTTCCCTATTTCATTCTCGGACCGATATGTATGATAATCGAGGTTATAGGGGAAGTGCTCATGCCGAGGTTTTTGGCATACATCATCGATTACGGAGTAAAGCAGGAAAAACTTGATGAAATGCCCCTTTTTCTAAGAAAAATTTATGACTCTCTCGGCCAAAACGCTCCTTTTATCCTTGCCGTCACGGCTGCCATGATCATAACGGCAATTCTCATGATGATCGGCGGCGTGGGAGGCGCGTACTTCGGAGCAAAGGCGGCAGTCAATTTTTCGACCGATCTGCGTGCGGATCTGTACAAAAAGGTGCAGAAATTTTCCTTTTCAAACATTGACAAATTTTCAACGGCTTCGCTTGTAACACGTCTTACAAACGACGTCACTCAGCTTCAAAACTTTATTAACACCCTTCTCCGCATGGCGCTGCGTTCTCCCGGCATGCTTATAGGAGCGCTTATAATGGCAATAGCGCTTAATCCCTCTCTTACCGTGGTGCTCGCCATAGTGATACCCCTTTTGCTTATCTCAATCATTTTCTTCACCGTCAAAGCGTTTCCGAGATTTCAGCACATGCAGGAAAAAGTTGACGCCCTCAACTCAACGGTCCAAGAGAACATAACCAATGTGCGTGTGGTAAAATCCTTTGTACGCGAGGACTATGAGAGGGAAAAATTCGGTCTTGCCAACAGCGATCTCAAGAAAACCGGTATCAGCGCCATGCTAATGATGATACTCATGTCCCCGGTCATGACGCTTTTCATGAATATCTCCACAATCGCCGTTATGTGGTTCGGAGGCAATATGGTGATAAGAGGGTCAATGTCCTCAGGAGACCTTACCGCCTTTGTGACATATATTACTCAGATACTCAGCTCGCTCATGATGGTCACGATGCTCTTTATGATGTTTTCCCGCGCTCTTGCTTCGGGACGTCGAGTGCTTGAAGTGCTTAATGAAGAAATCGACATTACAAACGACGAAGCCGATCCCGAAAAGCAGATAACACAAGGAAGAATCGAATTTAAAAACGTATCGTTCAGGTACTACAAGGGCAGCGCGGCAAAGGTGCTGAGCAACATAAATCTTGTGATTCCCGAAAGATCGGTAGTCGGCATAATCGGCTCAACCGGCTGCGGAAAAACCACTCTTGTTTCAATGATTCCCCGACTTTACGACGTTGACGAGGGAGAAATACTCATAGACGGCACAAATGTCAAGCAGTATTCCCTTTACAATCTGAGAAACGCGGTGGGAATGGTGCTTCAGAAAAACGTTCTGTTTTCGGGCACCATCGAAGAAAACCTGCGTTGGGGAAACGAGGACGCCACGATGGAGGAAATATACGACGCCGCAGAAAACGCTCAGGCGGATAAATTCGTAAAGAACTTCACCGAAGGTTATGATACTCTGTTAGATCAGGGCGGTTCCAATGTCTCGGGCGGCCAAAAGCAGAGGCTGTGTATCGCACGAACGCTTCTGAAAAATCCAAAGATCATAATCCTTGACGACTCCACGTCGGCGGTGGATACCGCCACCGAGGCGCAGATACGCGCATCCTTCAGAAAAGAACTTGCAAACTCCACAAAAATCATAATAGCCCAGCGCATAAGCTCGGTAATGGACGCCGATATGATAGTGGTCATGGATGACGGCGAGATAAAGGGCGTCGGCACTCACGAGGAACTTCTTGAAAACAACAAAGAATATCAAGAAATATTCTATTCTCAAAGTGATAAAAAGTAAGGGGGATCAATTTCGATTATGGCAAACAAAAGAACACTTGAGGATCTCCGACGGCTTTACACAAGGGAGGTAAGAAGTCCGGCAATGCGAATGGGTCCGGGCGGCAGGCCGGGAGGTCCGCGCGGACGAATCATGGCAACGGGAAAGCCGAAAAAGGCAAAGGATACCGCAAAAAGGCTTTGGGGATATATTGCAAGCTACAAGCTCACTCTTTTACTTGTCGTTTTTCTGATGCTTTGCAGCACTCTTACAAGCCTTGCCGGCTCGTACATCCTGAGGCCGGTCATAAACAATGTGGCAAACGGAGCCACACCCGCAAGCGAACGAATATCCAATCTGCTCTACATTCTGATGTTTATCGGAGCTATATACCTTGTGGGAATAGCGGCAAACTATATGCAGCAGCGACTCATGATGAAAATCGCCCAAGACTCTGTGGAAAAGATCAGAAACGACCTGTTCAACAAGCTTCAGGAGCTTCCCGTGCGTTTCTTTGACAACAACTCCACAGGCGACCTTATGAGCCGATTTACCAACGATATAGACAACATAAACATGATGATAAACAATACGATCGTCCAGCTTGTTTCGGGTACGATAACTCTTATCGGAACGTTGATTATGATGATTTATACAAACATATGGCTGACGATCGTGACCTTATGCTTCATCCCGCTTGTGATGCTCGGCGGCACTTTTATCGCCAAACGCTCAAGCAAATACTATTCCTCACAGCAATCCGCTCTCGGTGCCGTCAACGGCTATATTGAGGAAACGGTGTCGGGATCGAAGGTGATAAAGGTATTCAACCATGAAGAAATCTGCGAGGAGGAATTTTCCCTGATCAACGAGGACCTTCGCACAAAGCAATTTAAAGCGCAGTTTTACGGCGGCATTATGGGACCGATACTTGGAAATTTGTCCCAAATATCGTATGCGGTAACGGCGGGTATTGGCGGACTTCTCTGTCTGTACAGCGGTTTTGACATAGGCGGCGTTTCGGTGTTCTGCAACTATTCAAGGCAGTTTTCAATGCCCATCAACATGATATCTCAGCAAACAAGCACAATATTTGCCGCTCTCGCGGGAGCCGAGCGTGTGTTTGCAATCATGGATAAGACCCCCGAAGAAGCAAATATGCCAAAGCTCAGTGAGAATATCTCTAAAGAAGAGCTCGAAAAAATCGCCGCAAGACAGAATTATGTTGGAAAGGGTCTGACGCAGGAGATAGTCGGCGACGTCGTATTCAAGGATGTGACGTTCGGTTACAACCCTGAAAAGATCATACTTAAGGGCATTTCACTGTATGCCCATCCCGGTCAAAAGATAGCCTTTGTCGGCTCCACCGGAGCGGGTAAGACGACCGTAACCAATCTGCTCAACCGTTTTTACGACATAGACGGCGGCAGCATAACGATTGACAATACCGACATAAGAGATTTTGACCGCGATCATCTGAGGCGAAATATAGCGATGGTGCTTCAAGACACTCATTTGTTCACCGGGACCGTTATGGAAAACATACGGTACGGCAGACTTGATGCGACGGACGAAGAGGTTATAGCCGCCGCAAAAACCGCCTCCGCCCATTCCTTTATAATGCGCCTTGAAAAGGGCTATGACACGGTGTTAACGGGGGACGGCGCCAATCTCTCTCAAGGACAAAGACAGCTTCTAAACATTGCGCGCGCCGCCCTTTCAAAAGCGCCGATACTGGTACTTGACGAGGCGACCTCCTCTGTGGACACAAGAACCGAGCGCCACATAGAGCACGGTATGGACCGTCTTATGAAAAACCGCACCACCTTTATAATCGCTCACAGGCTGTCGACCGTCAGAAACGCAAACGCCATTATGGTGCTTGAGTCGGGAGAAATAATCGAGCGCGGATCGCACGACGAGCTGCTCGCCCTTGGCGGAAGATATTTTGAGCTATATACAGGTAAAAAGGAGCTCGACTGATTTTTAAAAAACGTATAAAAAACGACCTCGCGCTTTTGAGAATTTAAAATACAAATAAGAGAGAATTTATACAAAAAGATAAGGCGAGTTTGGGTAATACTAACGCCGCAGGGGCAAGTAATTTGAAAACGGCGCTCAAATACAAACAAGGCGCAAAAACAGCAAAAGCAAAAACGGCACCAAAGAGCATGAAAATGCTTTTTTGTGCCGTCTTTTATTTAATGCTTAAGCCGTTTATCGCTTAGCCGTATGCGCGCCGCCAAAAAATTATAGCTCACGCCATCCCCGACGCCTTAGTCCGGTATAATCATATCGCCTTTGAAAAGTTTGCCCTTATTCATGGAGTAGGCGCCGCTTATCGTATTGCCGTCGGAAACAGCGCCCCGGTACTTTACCTGTACTGTATCTCCGACCTTAATTCCGGCAAATTCAATGTATCTTCTCATCCGAATATCATCGGTAAGGATTTTGTACACGACGCCGTCCTCCTTGTTTGCGCACAAAACGGTATTGTCGATCAGTATATACCCGTCTTTGATCTCCGTCAGCGTTCCTGAAACCGTTAATTCATAAGGCTCAGGATCGGTTTCGTCAGAACTGCTCTTTGCGTAGTTGATAATCTGCGCGGCGGCATCCTCTCCGATGCGGTAAACATACTCATAATCAAAAACGTTCGTCTCCAAATACCCGTCTGTTGAGATTTTTACATATCTTTTATAGATTCCCAACGCATCTGAGGTCACGGTGAAGGACAAATAATTTTTTAAGCTGTCACTCAAACCGTCATCCGACTCAATTGACACGGCCTCCCGACATTCGTACAGCACCTGCCAAATATACGCATCGTCGTTCAACTTGAAGTATTTGTTTTCGAAGTATTCATTTTCATTCCCCTCGCAAACGGTGAACCGATTGAATCTCAATGTCTGTGCCAATCCGTAAAAATCCAATAATTCTCCAAATGTCGCGGGCATCGTTTCGTCTTTAAATTTATAGACATAATATTCGTTTTCTTTTCCTGCCGCGATCATCTTTTCGGCAGATATACCGTTGATGCTGCGAACCTCAAATATTTCCGTGTACTTTTTATCCGTATAGGGATCTTCACCCTTCGCTTCACAGCTGCCGAGCACTTCACCCAGCAAACCGACTTCTATCGGAATATTCTGATCGGTGTGAATGTCATATTCCTTACCGTTGAAATTAACAGAGGTAAACTTTTCGCAGTTCGTTTTATATTCCCATGGCCACACGATGGCAGAATCCGAAAAAGCAGCATAATATTGATTATCGACCGTTTCGGAACCGCCGTCCAAAAGTGACGGGAGAACCAACGCCCCCGCAATTACGAGCACTGCAAAGCACGCGGCGAGAGAACCCCATTTTAGCCATCTTATGCGGGATACCGTTTTTGAAGCGACAAAACGGGCTGCCGCCTTGTCCACATATTTTTGATCTATACTGCTAATTATTTCGGAAATTTTTTCTCTTTTCATATCGTTCATATAGTAACACCCTCTTCTATAAGATATTTTCTAAGTTTTTCCCGTATTCGGTGGAGCCGGTCCGAGACCTTATGAGGACTCATATGAAGAAGTTTGGCAATATCCGAAACAGAGTCTGAATAATAGTACCTGCAGACAAACATCGCCTTACTGTCTTCATCAAGCATCTCTAAAAACGCGTCGATCAAGCGTGCGACCTCATTCGCGCCGAATTCTTCCTCAACGGAATCAGAGGAAGGAAAACAGGACTCCAGTTCATCCAGTGCAACATCGTAAACGCTGCCTCGCTTTGCGGCGGTATTGGCATGATACCTTTTGAGCGCGAGATTTCGAACGATGCGGCAGACATAACTCGGCAGCCGGTCGGGTCTTTGAGGCGGTATTGTGTTCCACACGCCGAAAAATGCGTCATTGACACATTCTTCCGAATCGGATTTGTTGTTCAGAATGTTGCTCGCGACTTTCATACATACTGAGCCGTATTTTTTCGATAGTTCAATGATTGCCTGTTCTGAGCGCTCAAAGAACAATTCAATGATTTTACTATCTTCCAAGCCGTTTCACCTTCCTTTCCGCTTCACCCATATACTACGGTTTTAGCGGCGAATATCGCACTCGTAAATTAAAATTTTTATAAATAATTTCTCTCCCGAAGCGGCAGTTCATACAAAACGCCGCAGACAGCAGTCTTTCATTATCGCGTTTTCAGATATTTTAAATAACGGTATAACGATGGAAAAAATATTCTTTTCTTTCGCTTTCACACTGCAAGCGGCGAAAGGGATCGCTCCCTGACGCCGCCTGCATTATCTGTAAATCAAGTTGTTGCTGACATTTCCCGTCACCGTGTTTCGGCTATTGCTTTTTCGTATTTTTAACAAATTACAAATGATTTCTAAGTCCTTTCGGGTAATGATTGTTAAGCCGGCCGGAGACTGCCTTAAAACCGCCAAGCGGTATACCGTCAATCGTCGCGACTCCCCACGAGTCGGGAAGATCGGCGTTCAAAGTTTCGCCGGAAAGGTACTTTTGCGCCATTGTCTTTGTAAGCTCAAGCTTGTTTTTAAACAGCTCTCCATATGCCGAAAAGAGCTGATGATGCGGTATGAGCCTTCCCTTGCTTATAAGTCCCACCCGTACTCCGGGCGCGAAAACGCCAAAGGGAGGAACAGGAAAATCGGGAGATATCACTATTTCGTTTGCATGCTTTGAAAGGGTCAGCTCACTTAAATCCGCCGCCGCGTTCAAAAACTCGCGCGCGATTTTCTCTTCGGTGCGGTCAAGAGAAGAAAGAGCGCTGCGATAGCGGGGGGAGGAAGCCT
The DNA here is from genome assembly GCA_947588825.1 of uncultured Clostridia bacterium. GTDB lineage: Bacteria > Bacillota > Clostridia > Oscillospirales > CAG-272 > CAKSQF01. The sequence goes on along the minus strand of CANPZU010000016.1, from coordinate 32,272 downwards.
CACACAAGCTTTTTTCTCTCTTCATAAGAGCGAAAAACTGTCCCTCACCGGGAGCAATATGCGGGTAAAATCTCCTGCATTTATGTATATCACTCAGGCAGCCTTCAAAGCTTATACCGTCGCATGTGACATTAATAAGCGGAATCGGCACATCGGAAAGGGAAAAATCAGGGTGAGTTTTCAAAAAGCGGTCGACAACCATCTCGTTTTCCTCGAGAGAAAAAGTGCATGTCGAGTAAATAAGGCTGCTGCCCGGTGCAACCGTAAGGGCGGCGTTGTCGAGTATGCCGCTCTGACGCTCGGCGCACATTTTTACATTGTTAACGCTCCACTCCGATATCGCAAGCGGATTTTTGCGCATCATCCCTTCTCCCGAGCACGGGGCGTCGCATATGACAATATCAAACACACCGCAAAACCAATCGGCAAGGACCTTGCTGTCCACGCTTGTGACAATCGCGTTTTTGATGCCCATGCGCTCAATATTTCCCAAAAGAGTGCGAGCGCGAGCCTTATCAATCTCATTTGAGACTATCACGCCGCTTTTGTTTTTCATTGCCGCCTGCACCGTTTTTCCGCCGGGAGAGGCGCACACATCGAGTATTTTCATTCCTTCGCAAATATCAAGACACGCAAGAGGGGCCATCGCGGACGGCTCCTGCACATAATATGCGCCCGCGTGGTGCGGTGCGCTTCTGCCCGGCTTTTTTGGGAAATCCTCACCGACATAATACGCATTATTGTCATACGGCAGCTCACCAACAGTAAAATCGGGAGTAAAGCGCGACAGATATAACGAGTTCAACCTTATAGCCCTTACCGGAGGTTTAGAATACTGATCGATAAAAGCCGAGTACTCCTCTTTGAGCAACCCTTTCATTCTGCTTTCAAATTCGGCAGGAAGCATGCAAATCTTCTCCTTATATAAAATTAAAAGCGCGCAAAACAAGCTAATCGTTCTCTTTGAAATTGTATGTTTTTACTGAAAAGCAAAGAATAATTGTAAACATAATGTAAATTTAAAAAGCGCGGAACGTTTTTTCGCGATACGCCGCAAATGGCGCATCCTGCGGCGGTATCATTATAATCCCAAACAAATGGCATGTCAATAATTAAAAGAAAATTAACAAGCTTTTTTATTAAAATAGCACATAAGACTTGACAAGACGTACTCTTTTATTGTATAATTGAGATAAGTTATGTACTGGGGTGAATATCGTGAAAGAAAGCCCACAATCACGACTTGTTTTTTCACGTCGGGAAAGAGCGCGTAACAATACTTTCTTGCGCATTCCTGCACTTACGGCATACCGAATTCATCGATATTTGTAAAGCCGCGTCCAGCGGCAGAATGGAGATTGGCATGAAAAAACTGCTTTTATTCTTTGTCGCAGCCTGCCTTGCAGCCTCGCTTGTTGCGTGCGGCGCCGACAAAGACGCAAATCAAACGACCACAACAACGTCGGCGCCGGATGCAGAAGTTAGCGCGTCTACTTCGGAAACTATCCCCGACAGTCCGTATGAGCCTGATACTTACGGTCTGGGCGCGTATCTCAGCACCGATTCAGACGCCGATTTCAGATATGAAATGTATGAAAATGGCGTTGTAGTTGCAGAATATCTCGGAAATGCCAAGGAAGTCACCCTTCCTATTAAATACGGCGAAAGCAGCATAACGGTGCTTGGCACCTTTGCGTTCAGAAACAATGCCACCGTCGAGTCGGTGACAATACCCGCCGGCTATACAAGCATCGCCAGATACGCTTTTTACATGGCTTCGGCTCTTAAGTCCGTTTCGCTTCCCGACAGCCTTACAAGTATAGGCGACGGCGCGTTTAAGTTCTGCTCCGCTTTGACCTCTGTGAGCATTCCAAGCAGCGTTACATCCCTTGGAACTCAGGTTTTCTATCAAAACACCTCTCTCACCTCTGCAAATCTGCCGAGCACACTGACGGCGATTCCCGCGGGTACATTTTACGGATGCAGACAACTTTCCCCGGTCGATATTCCCGAGGGTGTAACATCAATCGGCGACGATGCGTTCTATTTTTGCTCCGCATTTGAAGCGATAGAGCTTCCCGCAGGTCTTCTGACAATCGGAAACAACGCTTTCTATTGCTGCGATAAGATAACCTCGATTTCTCTGCCCGAAGAGCTGACGGCGATAGGCGATTATGCCTTCTACAACAATACCGCTGTAACATCCGTCACAATCGGAAGCAAAGTAACCGCCATCGGAAGCTATGCTTTCTACGGTCTCGGACTCGTTGATTACTTCACTCTTCCCGAAGGTCTGACAACACTGGGGAACGGAGCGTTCGGATACTGCTCTTCCATAACATCTATTTCCATTCCCGAAGGCGTGACAAGAGCAGGCAGCTTTCTGTTTCACAATTGCGAAAAGCTCGCAATTGTCAGATTCGCATCCGATGTGACCGAGATCGGAAACGGAGCTTTTTCAGGCACAGCCATCACAAGCTTTAGTGTTCCCGACACGGTAAAACAAATAAGCGCGTCTGCTTTTGCAAATTGCAGCTCGCTTGCTTCAATAAATCTCGGAACCGGTATAACAAGCATCGGAGCTTCTGCGTTTATCAATTGCACGTCTCTGCGCTCGATCAATCTTCCTCACAGCGTGACCGCTATCTTCGAGAGCGCTTTTGAGGGATGCACGTCCCTTAGCAATGCCGATCTCGGAAGAGGCGTCGTATCACTCTCGGATAAAGCCTTTTACAACTGTGCGCTTACCGAAATAACCATTCCCACAGGCGTCGCAAAGCTCAACGATTACGCAGTCGGCTTTGTCGACGGCGTAAACGAAGATCCCGAAGAAGGGGAAGAAGACATCATTCCCGTTCCGATTGCCAATTTCAAGATAAACGGATTTGCGGGAAACGACGCTCAGACATATGCCGAGACAAACGGCTTTGCCTTTAACGTTATCGGAAACAACGGCGAATCTCCATTCAGCGATTTCAGATATACTGTGACACCCGCGGTAACGGAGACCGACGAAGAAGGAAACGAAACAATCGTCACCCCCGGACACGCCGCCATACATGCATATCTATATGAATATTCTACCGTCAGCGTACCTACAACGATAGACGGCGTCGCGGTAACCGAGATAGACGCTGGAGTTTTTGAAGGACATGACGAAATTATCACTCTCACTATTCCCGCCACCGTCACGGTGATAAACAACAATCTGTGCAAAGGCTGCACCAATCTTACGACCCTCAATCTGTCGGGAGCGACCGTCACATCTGTGGGCAACAGCGCCTTTGAAGGATGCTCAAATCTCACTGCGGTTACTCTCACGGGCACCGTTACTATAGGAAGCAATGCGTTTAAGGGAGCTGAAAAGCTCGCAGGCGTTTCCCTTCCCGCAACTCTTACGGAAATAGGCGACGGGGCTTTCTCGGGCTGCGCTGCTGTCACTGAGATTACCCTTCCCTCCGCTCTTAAAACAGTGGGACGCGAGGCGTTCCTTAATGCCGGCCTTTCAACGCTCACGATTCCCGCAGGCATTGAGACTATCGGCGCGCATGCGTTCGGCTTTGACTATGTCGAAGGAGCGTACGTAATTCACAGCGGAGTCCGTACAGTCACCAAGACCGAAACGGTACCCAACCCTGATTACGATGAAAACGACCCCGACAACCCCGACAATCCTCCTACAATAGAAGTTGAAACATCGGTTGAAGAGCCCTTCACCTTTACGATTAAGTTTACGGCAGGAACAGCGGGTGAGCAGTACGCGAAGGATAACAACATCGAGTCTTAAAAGAAATTCTATCACAGAACTGACACAGCGGCTTAAAATGCCGAACTAAAATTAGAATACCGTGCTCTTGTTTACAAGGTCACGGTATTCCTTTTGCATATAATCGCCGGATTATCATAAAAATTTAAAATTAACACTTGACAAACTTGGAACGTTTATGTATAATAAATAGGTCGAGGTCTGTCCGAGAATTCATTCGGACAGAATTCTCCTTACCGCGAAAAAAATTTAAGTGCGCGGTCTTATGTCCATAGGGAGGTGTAAAAATGGAAAAGAAAAGTCAGAACTACGAAACCTTGTTCGTTGTCGATCTCACGAACGGCGAGGAAAGCGTAAAGTCCCTTGTTGAAAAATTTACTGATCTTATCAGCAACAACGGCGAGATCACTTCGGTTTCCGAGTGGGGCAAGCGCAGACTCGCGTATCCGATCAATGATATGAACGAAGGCTACTATGTGCTGATCGAATTCACTGCTCCTGCAAGCTTCACAACAGAGCTTGAGCGTGTTTTCAACATCACAGAAGGCATCATGCGTTCCATTGTCATTGCAAAAGAAGCATAACGCAAGGGGGTTAAGTCATGGCAAACTTTAATTTTAACAAAGTAATACTTGGCGGAAGAATTACCGCTGATCCCGAGTTGCGCCAAACTCCAAACGGAATTCAGGTCACATCTTTCTCGATCGCAGTTAATCGCAGATCTTCAAGTTCAAATACCGAACAGCAGCAGACTGCCGATTTTATAAACTGCGTCGCGTGGAGAAATACCGCCGAATTCATTTCAAGATATTTCAGAAAAGGAAGTTCTATCTGCGTTCTCGGCTCTATTCAGACACGAACATGGACGGATCAACAGGGGCAGAAACGCTACTCCACCGATGTTGTGGTGGATGAAGCGCACTTTGTGGATTCAAAATCTGAAAATCCCGCAAGCCGCGCGTCAACAGGCGCGCCGTATGCTCCCGAGAGCTATAACCCGATCCCCTCGTATGCCAGCTCGTCGGACAGTGCTCCCAAATTTGAAGAGATGTCCAACGATGACGATTTACCCTTTTAAACATCGGCTATACAGCCATTCTTAAACTTCTACCGATATCGAGAGAAAGAAATAACGAAAGGCAGGAATAATTTTTAATGGATAGTGAAAAAGAAGTTGCTCAAGAGGCAATATCGGAACCGGTCGCCGAGACTGAGACTGTCTCTGAATCGGACGCACCGGCTGCTGCAACCGCGCCCGCGACCCCGGCAGCGCCAACTAAACCCTACCGTTCTCAGAATCCTCACAAGAGAACTAAAGTTTGCCAGTTCTGTGTCGACAAGGTCAAAACGATAGACTACAAGGAAGCTGCAAGACTTCGCAAGTATACGTCTGAACGCGCAAAAATTCTCCCAAGAAGAGTTACGGGAACCTGTGCAATGCATCAGCGTCAGCTCGCAGTCGCCATTAAGAGAGCTCGCGCAGTCGCTCTTCTTCCTTACATCAGCGACTGATAATATTTATTTTTTATAAAAATTGCCGCCGAAAGCTTTGTTTTTCGGCGACTTTTATTTTGAATTTAGGCTTTAAACTTGACATTTTACTTTTTTAGGTTTATAATTTTTAAGGATAAAATCAAATTTAACTTAATGTAAGGAATATAAGCAGAAATTGAGGATCATAAGCAGATACATAAAACCCCATATTTTTCAGATTATAATGGGTTTCGCCGTCAAAATCACGGGCACAATAATGGATCTTTTCCTGCCGTGGATACTTTCATACATAATTGACGACGTCATACCGCTTCAGGACATGACAAAAATTATCGTGTGGGGCGTTATAATGATAATATGTTCCGTGTTCGCGGTCGTATTTAACATACTAGCTAACCGAATGGCTTCCCGCGTAGCCGGAGACTGCACAAGAGATATAAGACACGATCTTTTCGCTAAAATATCATATCTTGATTCGGCAAAGATCGATGAGTTCACCATATCCTCTCTTGAGTCGCGTCTTACAAGCGACACTTATTATGTTCATCAGATGCTCGGCATGATACAACGCCTCGGAGTACGCGCGCCGATACTGCTTATCGGCGGTATCACCGTGACCTTTTTGCTTGACGCGCGGCTCTCTTTAGTCACGCTTTGTACGATGCCCTTTATAGCCTTTTCAATTTACTACTTTTCAAAAAAAGGTATTCCCCTTTACACAAAGCTCCAACAGTCTATTGACAGCCTGACCGCCGTTGTCAGAGAAAACGCCTCGGGAATAAGAATAATCAAGGCGCTGAGGAAAAGCGAATATGAAAAGGAGCGTTTCGATAAGGTAAACAAGCTGGCAATCGAAAACGAAAAGAAAGCGGGCGCCACAATGGCCGCCACAAACCCGCTTATAACCTTTTTCCTTAACGCAGGACTTGCCGCGGTCATCGTGGTGGGAGCTCACCTTGTTTACTCGGGTATAAGCGGAACGGGTAAAATAATTGCCTTTATGTCGTATTTTACGATAATTTCAAACGCCATGCTCAGCGTTTCTAGAATGTTTACTATGATCTCCAAAGGAAGCGCGGGCATGAATCGAATAGAAAAGGTCATAACCTCAGAATCCGAGCTCTTTGTCAAAGAAGATGAAAAAGAAAAAGAAAAGGAAAAGGACGCGATGGTGCCGAAGGCGCAAAGGAGCGAAGAATCGCTCTACCATGTTGAATTCAAAAACGTCTCCTTTTCATATGGAAGAACAAGAGTGCTTTCAAATATAAGCTTTGCACTAAAGCACGGTCAGACGCTTGGAATAATCGGCTCGACGGGAAGCGGAAAAAGCACTATAATTTCTCTGCTTATGAGAACGTATGACACCGAGCAAGGCGACATATGCCTTGACGGGCGAAACATACGCGAGATCCCAACAAAAAACCTCTGCGCAAAATTCGGAGTGGTCTTTCAAAACGACTTTCTCTTTGCCGATTCTATAAAGGAAAACGTAAGCTTTTGCAGAAATCTCAGTGACGACGAGATAAACGAAGCGCTTTGCAACGCGCAGGCAATGGATTTTGTCAGTAAATACGAGGACAAGGCCCTGCACATGCTTGACATCAAGGGGGCCAACATAAGCGGCGGACAAAAGCAGCGTCTGCTTATCGCTCGCGCCCTTGCCGGAAATCCTGAGATACTCGTGCTGGATGACAGTTCCTCCGCCCTTGACTACAAGACGGACGCCAAACTTCGCAAGGTAATCGCGGAGAAATTTTCGAAGGTCACAAAGATAATAATCGCTCAAAGAGTAAGCTCAATAATGCACGCCGACCTTATTATCATGCTTGATGAAGGAAAAATAATCGGGGCCGGCACTCACAGCGAACTGCTTGAAAGCTGCGACAAATACCGCGAGACCTCGATCTCACAGATGGGAGGGTACGCACTTGAATAACACTACCGAAAAAAGCCGGATGAAAAAAAGCGCGGTTATAATCAGGGTTTTGAAATATTTGCTTGAGTATAAAAAACTGCTTCTTCTTGCCGCGTTTCTCACCGTTGTTTCCAATTTTCTCGCACTTGTCGCCCCGGAGCTTTCGGGTATGGCTATAGACGCCATCGCCGGTAAGGGAAAAGTGGATTTTGACACCGTATATTTTTACGCCGGTCTGATGATCGTCTTTTATGCTCTTTCCGCACTGCTCAGCTATATCCTTGCGATAGTTATGATAAATCTAAGCCGCAAGGTGGTCTACCGCATGAGAAAACAGGTGTTCAATCACCTGAGCGATCTTCCGGTCGGTTATTTTGACAAAAATCAAACCGGAGACATAATAAGCCGTCTGTCATACGACATCGACACGGTAAACGCCTCGCTTTCAAACGATTTAATGCAGATATGCGCGGGAGTGATAACCGTTATAGGTTCTCTGATTATGATGCTGAAAAACGCGCCGATACTCACCCTTATATTTGCTGTAACCGTCCCCGCTCTTGTATTTTTCACAAAGTACCGGGTCAAAAAGGTGAAGCCTCTTTTCAAAGCACGCTCGGCTGAGCTCGACCGACTGAACGGATACGCCGAGGAAATGCTCTCGGGTCAAAAAACCATCCGCGCTTACGGCAAGGAAGAGCAGATGATCGCCCGTTTTGACGCGCACAACAACAAAGCGATCGAGGCATATTACAAGGCTGACTATCACGGAAGCGTCGTCGGCCCGTCGGTAAACTTTATAAACAACCTTTCTCTTTCACTTATCAGCATGTTCGGAGCCATACTCTTTCTAAGCGGAAAGGTAACCATCGGAAAACTTTCTTCTTTTATACTGTATTCGAGAAAGTTCTCCGGCCCTATAAACGAAACCGCTAACATCATAAGTGAGATACAGTCCGCCACCTCCGCCGCCGAAAGGATTTTCAGACTTCTTGACGAGAAAACCGAGGATCTTTCCTCTGAAGGAAAATGTGAAATAGGCGAATTTTGCAGCGATATAAGCGTCGAACATGTGAACTTTGGCTACACTCCGGAAATACAGGTGCTAAAAGATATAACCGTACGAATTCCCGCTTCGGGTACCGTCGCGCTTGTCGGTCCGACCGGGAGCGGAAAAACGACTATCATAAATCTTCTTATGCGTTTTTACGATCCTGACAGCGGCGTGATACTGATTGACGGCAAGAACACAAGAAACGCTCCTTTAACCAATGTGCGTTCCAAATTCACAATGGTGCTTCAGGACACATGGCTTTTCGGCGGCACTATAGCTGAAAACATCTCGTACGGATGCGAGCGGGAGGTAAGCCGCGAGGAAATAGAAAACGTCGCAAAGATCGTGGGTATGCACAACTACATAATCAGCCTGCCCGAGGGGTACGACACGGTAATCGACGAGAACGGCGTAAACATTTCCAAAGGCCAAAAGCAGCTGCTTGCCAATGCGCGCGCGCTGCTGCTGAACAACCCCATCCTGATTTTAGACGAGGCCACCTCCAACGTTGACTCGGGCACTGAAAAACATCTTCAGGACTCTATGAAAAAAATAATGGAGGGCAAGACCTGCTTTATAGTGGCGCACCGTCTTTCGACGGTACGCTCGGCGGATATCATTCTCGTCATGCAAAACGGAGTGATTATAGAATCGGGCAGTCACGACGAGTTAATGCAAATGGAAAACGGCTTTTACCGTTCTCTGTATAATTCACAGTTTGAAGTTACCTGACAGCAAAGGATATATAATTTATGGATGATATAATCTCCGCCCTTGCGGATATGGCCTCAAGGCTGCTCGGCGTGCCGGCCGAATACATACAGCCCTCGACGCTTATAGTAGAGGAATTGCACGCCGATTCGCTCGATATTGTCGAGCTTTTGGAGCAAATCGAGGACCTTTACGGCATATATATCCCCGATTCCGAAATCATAAATATGCGTCAGGTGAATGACGTTGCAAATTATATTAAAAAGCACATATAAGAGAAAATCCGTAAGGACAAATTTTAACCCCGTTTTATGCTTACCCTTACAAAACCATAAAACGCGCTTGCATCACAAAAAGAAGAGAGGCGATTTTCAAGCTGCCTCTCTCTTTTATTTTAACACGTCTGTTTTGTTTTTGCAGACCGTAAACCCGCTTTTGCCGTGTAGTTATGAAATATAACCCTGCGTATAGCCAGGGCGGTGCCCTCCCGAAGGCTCCCAGTGCTCCCAACGTCCCGAACATGTCGGGGAGGTCTGCATCAACACCCTCGGAGTATTCAGGGCTCCGATTATATTGTGTAGGTTTATTGTCGATAACTATCACGAACAAAGCAGGAAAGTATCAGATGTAAAGGGTTGCCCGCTCACCATTCTTCTCAATGTAAGGTGTCGCCCGCCCATTTCTTCAATATAAGGTGTCACCCGCCTATTTCTTCAATGCAAGTGTTGCCCCCGTTATCTTCAATGCAGGGTTACTTTTACTTATCTTCCTCTTCGTCGTAATCGACCTCGCTGAACAGCATATCGTCAAATATATCCGATATCTTGTCGAACTCCGCGTCGTCGTCTACCGAAACAAGGGACTGCTCTCCGTTCTCATCTGTTTCAAGCTTTAAAATAACATATTCGTCCGATTCATTCTCATCTATGGGCAGCATTGCAAAATACGCATTGTCTCCTTCGTCATATCTTGCGATGCATTCAAACTGACATTCAACGCCGTTTTCATCGACCAGCGTGTAAATTTCAACATCCTCGGCGTCCTCTTCTTCGCCGTTTTGCAAAATCTCTTCCTCTGCCATCGGTATTTCCTCCGTACTTTTATTATATTTACCGCACTCTTATTTTATACTTATTTTTTCATTCTGTCAATAGTTTTTTGACAGAATGGCCGATATTTTAAAACCGCTTAAGGCATTTGTATGCGGCAAACTTTCACATAATAGAAGTAAATACGAAAAATTGTATTTTTTTGTGTCACTTTCCTTGCTCACACATAAAATGTAGTGAACCGAACATAGCGTTCGGTTTTATGAAAACGAAGGACTGTTCTAATCTGATCGTCATAAAACAAAATTCAAAGCGATCGTGACGTATAAAAAACAGTAAGTAATGCAGAGTCGACATGCAGATAAGTAAAGTTATTAAGCCGCAAGGGCAGCTTTCAAAAAGCGCCTGCTTCGCGTATACCTTGATGTAATCTTGCCATATCCGTTACGGATCTCCCAAAATATTCGGAGATCCGTAATTTTTATAAAAAGGGTATGTACAAACATAATAAGATGTGATACAATAATCACAAATAAATGTAACTGCAAAAACGCATGATAAACGCCCCTCAAATGTTTTATATATCTTATGAAAATAAAAAACCCGTTTTCCGAACTGAGCCGATTTGAGCTTTTTCTATGGCTGCTCTCAGTATCCGCCGTAACGGCGGCGTTTTTGCTGCCGGACTTAAAAGATTATATGACGCTGCTTGCTTCCCTTATTGGAGTCACAGCCCTTATTTTTGTCTCCAAAGGTCTTGTATTCGGACAGATACTGACGGTGATTTTCGCACTTTTTTACGGCGCGATCTCTTTTTTTATGCGCTATTACGGCGAAATGATAACCTATCTTTGCATGACCCCGATCGCTCTTTTTTCGGTAATTTCCTGGATAAGACACCCCTATAAAAAGACAAAAGAAGTATTGGTGAGCCGCCTTAAACCTCGCGTGACGCTGCTGCTGTTTTTTCTCACTGCCGCGGTCACTTTTGTATTTTATTTTATCCTTCGCGCGCTGGACAATGCAAATCTGTTTGTAAGCACACTGTCTATTGCCACCAGCTTTCTTGCCTCCTCGCTTGCACTGCTGCGCAGCCCATACTATGCGCTGGCATACGCTGCAAACGACCTGGTGCTGATAGCGCTTTGGATGTTCGCTTCTTTTTATGACATATCCTATCTTCCGATGGCGACATGCTTTGTCATGTTTCTCGCAAACGACTCTTACGGCCTTGTAAACTGGATAAGGATAAGGCGAAGACAGGAAAAAGAAAACTGATTTTACAGTTGATATATTGAAAATTTTTGCAAGCTGTATTATAATATATTTATATGGCGGAATACACATAAAAGCTTTACATATTTATCGGAGGAAAAGTAAATGAACAAAAAAATAACAGAAAGTATTTATTATGTCGGCGTAAACGACCACGATATCGACCTTTTTGAAGGACAGTATACCGTTCCCGAGGGAATGGCTTATAACTCTTACATAATTAAGGATAAAAAATGCGCGATAATGGACACCGTCGATGCCCGCTTTTTGCATGAATGGCTGGACAATATAACCGAGGTACTCGGCTCAACGTCTCCCGATTATCTTATAGTTCAGCATATGGAGCCGGACCACTCCGCAAATATCGTAAACCTTTTGAAAACATATCCCGATATCACGGTGGTGGGCAACTCGAAAACCTTTACAATGATGCAAAATTTCTTTGGAAAGCTCCCTGAAAACCGACTTGTTGTCACCGACGGAAATACGCTTGATCTCGGCGAGCACAAGCTCACATTCGTATTTGCACCCATGGTTCACTGGCCGGAGGTCATGGTCACATATGACAGCCATGACAAAGTGCTTTTTTCCGCCGACGGTTTTGGCAAATTCGGTGCGCTTGATAGAGAAAACGACGACTGGGCGTGCGAGGCGCGGCGCTATTATTTCGGTATCGTCGGAAAATACGGCGCTCAAGTGCAAAGTCTGCTGAAAAAAGCCTCCGCCCTTGATATAAACGTCATCTGTCCGCTTCACGGACCCGTTCTTACCGAAAATCTGAGTTACTACATCAATCTTTACGACATATGGTCATCATACGGTATCGAATCGGACGGTATATTTATAGCCTACACCTCGGTATATAAGAACACCGAAAAAGCCGTGATGCTCCTTGCAGACAAGCTGAAAGCAAAGGGCTGTCCAAAGGTCGTCGTCACCGATCTTGCCCGTTCGGACATGGCGGAAGCTGTCGAGGACGCCTTTCGTTACGGTAAACTCGTGCTTGCCACCACGACATACAATGCCGACGTATTCCCTTTTATGCGCACATTTATCGAAGCTTTGACAGAAAGAGGATATAAAAACCGCACGATTGGAATAATCGAAAACGGAAGCTGGGCTCCTATGGCGGCAAAAGTAATAAAAGAGGAATTCGCCGCATCCAAGAACATAACCTTTACCCAAGCTACCGTCACGCTGCGCTCCGCGTTAAGCGACGATAGCAAGGCGCAGATAGAAGCGCTTTCGGATGAGCTTTGCAAGGAATATATCGCATCGGACGCCGAAACGGCAAACAAGAACGATCCGGCTGCTCTCTTTAAGATAGGTTACGGGCTTTATATAGTAACCTCAAACGACGGAAAGCGAGACAACGGACTTATAGTCAACACCGTCTCGCAACTTACAAGCTCCCCATGTAAGATCGCCGTCACAATAAATAAGGACAACTATTCTCATCACATTATAAAGCAGACCGGTATAATGAATCTTAACTGCATATCGATAGACGCTCCGTTTAAGGTGTTCTCCGATTTCGGCTTTTGCAGCGGAAGAAACATCGATAAATTTGCCGACTATACGGTAAACCGCTCGGAAAACGGTTTGGTCTTTCTCAACCGATATGTGAACGCGATGATTTCTCTTAAAGTCGAGAGCTATGTCGACCTCGGCACCCACGGGATGTTCATCTGCACGGTGAGCGAATCAAGGGTGATCGGCGACAAGGAAACAATGAGCTATTCCTACTACCAATCAAACGTCAAGCCCAAACCGAGCTCAGACAAAAAGAAGGGCTATGTCTGCAAGGTCTGCGGATATGAATACGAGGGAGAAACGCTTCCCGACGATTTTGTCTGCCCGTTGTGCAAGCACGGCGCCGCGGATTTTGAAAAGCTGGGCTGAAACAGTATAAATAAACACGCTCGCTTCCTTTACGCTTTTGTAAGGGTTCGAGCGTTGTTTTTTATCCGCCCTTTCACAGCAAAAGAGTTATACGCATATAATCGTAATAAAGGAGCGCCCGAAAAAAGAAAAAAGAATACATATTATTTGAGCGCAAACGACATATGAAAGCCAACAACGATTTTGTTTTTTTACCGATTCTCAGAGGAAATCCGCAGGCATTTTCTCTCATCAAAGGAAGTGAACGCTACAAAAACATAAACGGAAACGCGCAGTTTTTTGCGACCCCATACGGCACTCTCTGCGCGTTTAGAGTATTGGGACTTCCGCACGAGCCCGGAATTTGCGAAGGACGTTTTTTTGCTCTGCACATACATGACGGAAATAGCTGCACGGGAAACGAAGAGGACTATTTTGCAAATGCGGGAAGCCACTATAATCCTTACGGATGCTCGCACCCTTATCACGCGGGCGACCTGCCTCCGCTTCTCGGCGCCGCCTCTAACGCTTTTTCCGTCTTTCTGACCGACCGCTTCACTATCGAAGAAATAATAGGCAAAACGGTTGTGATACACTCCTCCTTCGACGATTTCACGTCGCAGCCCGCGGGAAACTCCGGCGAAAAAATAGCCTGCGGAGTCATTCAAAAAACAATGAACTGAAAATGCGAGAAAAGAAAATCAGGTGTCAAAAAAAAACGGCGCCTGTTTTTTTATTGTTAATATGTATTATAAAAAAATATTGTGTAACATTATTAAAAACATCGACTTAATATGTTGAAAAAGGTTGAAATAAGTGTTATAATGAGCATATAGGCAATATTTGTTCCGCTCAATATGCCAGTTTTTAAATTGACTAAGTATATAAATAAAATTAGGACAAAAATTATTTTTGACTGAATCGGCCGATGATTTTTGGCAAAAAGATAAATACATAAGGATCTTCCTTGCTCACAAAAAACAGGATAACTAAAGTGCAAAAATCGGAGAAAACACGATGACCGACAAACTGCTGTACGCAAAAGAAATATCAATACTTCTCGGCGCCACACTGCATAAGCTGTGGAAGCAGCTCATCTCGGCTCTTGAGGGAAAGTACGGCAAAGTAAAATCCGTAAGATATGACAGCGCCGTACCGATTTACGAACATGTGTTTAAAAATGGAAGCAACGAACTGTGCGCAGTGTGCGCATGTGAAAATCATCTTTCATTTAAAATTACCCTCGACGAGGCTGACAAAAGGGAGTTTGAGATGCACAGAGAAACCTTCTCGGAAAAAGCGCAACAGACTTACGACGATTTACATTTTTTTGAAGGCAAGAACTATGCCGAAATAAACGTTGACAACGCAAACATGCTCGATTCTCTTGTAGAGCTTGTGAGCATAAAAAAGCGCGAGAAACACGGACTCAATGAAAAAATCAAAAAAGTGCTGAGCTTCTTTTTCAATCCCCATCTTCTGCTCTGCTTTGGAATTGCCTGGATGATAACAAACGGCTGGGCGTATATTGCGGCGATTGCAGGGACCGTATTTCATATAAAATGGATGATGGCTGTAGGATTGGGATACCTCGCATTTTTGTGGATTCCCCTGTCCCCGGAAAAAATAGTCACCGTCGCTATTGCGATACTGCTTCTTCGTTTTATCTTTCCCAAAGACGAGAAAACATTGGGAACGCTCAGAGAAATGTCCGCACAGGTCAAGGCAAAAGTCAAAAAGAAAAAAAACAGCGACAAAGCACCCGCTGACGTCAAAAACAAACAGCTGTAATCAAAATCAAATACTCCGCTTGACTCTTGAAATTATCAATGAGTCAAGCGGAGCAGTTTTTATACGTTTATATTATTAATTTAAGCTGTCAAAGCGCTTGGGACACAAGCGCGCCCATTTGGCTGCAAGAGACCTTTTTGCAGTTATCCTGCATTATGTCCCCGGTACGGTAGCCGAGATCGAGCACTCTGTTAACCGCTTCCTCGACGGCATCCGCCTCGGCGGCCATGTCAAAGGAATAACGGAGCATCATTGCAGCCGAAAGTATGGTTCCCAAGGGGTTGGCTATATCCAGCCCGGCAATGTCTGGCGCGGAACCGTGAATGGGCTCGTACATACCCAAAGTACCAAGGGAGAGAGACGCGGAGGGCATCATTCCTATAGAGCCGGTAAGCATGGAAGCCTCGTCCGAAAGTATATCACCGAACATGTTTTCGGTAACGATAACGTCAAACTGGGAGGGATTTTTGATAAGCTGCATCGCCGTGCTGTCTACCAATGCGTCCCCATACTCCACCTCGGGATATTCCAAGGACAAGCGGTGCATGGTCTTTCTCCAAAGTCTTGAGGTTTCAAGCACGTTCGCCTTATCCACCGAAGTGAGCTTTTTGTTTCTCTTCATCGCGGTTTCAAATGCAACTCTGCCTATTCTCTCTATCTCGCTTTCCGAATATGGCATAAGGTCTGTTGCGACAAGCTGTCCGTCGACATTTTCCGTCTTTTTAGCGCCAAAATACACGCCTCCGGTCAATTCTCTGACAATGAGAAGATCTATTCCGCCTCCCACTATCTCGGATTTGAGGGGAGAGGAGCTTGCAAGCTGCAAAAACAGCTTTGTCGGGCGCAGATTCGCAAAAAGGCCGAGCTCTTTTCTAACCGCAAGAAGCGCCTTTTCGGGTCGTATCTCAGGCGGGCAGTCGTCCCATTTGGGTCCGCCGACCGCTCCGAGAAGCACGCTGTCCGACTCCTTGCATATCTGCATACCCTCTTCGGTTATAGGACGGTTGTATTTATCGATCGAGCATCCTCCGATATCGACATAGGTATACTCAAACTCGTGATTATAACGCCGTGCGACAGTGTCGAGCACCTTTATTGCCTGAGCAATTATCTCCGGCCCTATACCGTCCCCCGGCAAAACCGCTATTTTCTTTTTCATTGTCATACCTCCTTTTTCAGCGAGGCAAGAAGGCCGCCGCTTTTTATGATATTTTGAATAAAGGGCGGGAAGGGCTGCGCGTTGTAGGTCTTGCCGCTCGTAATATCGACTATCAGACCCGTGTCAAAATTCACGCTGACCTCGTCGCCGTTTTTTATTTCCTCGGCAGCGTCGGGACATTCAAGTATCGGAAGTCCGATATTTATCGCATTGCGGTAGAATATCCTTGCAAAGCTTTTGGCAATGACACAGCCTGTGCGGCAGGTTTTAATGACAAGCGGAGCGTGCTCACGCGAGGATCCGCAGCCGAAATTCCAGCCCGCGACCATTATGTCGCCCGGCTGAACCTTTTTTACAAAGTCCGCGTCGATATCCTCCATGCAGTGAAGCGCAAGCTCGTTGGCGTTCGAAGTGTTAAGATAACGTGCGGGAATGATCACGTCTGTGTCGACATTGTCGGGATATTTAAATACCTTGCCTTTTGCATTCATGATAATACCTCCTTGGGATCGGTGATATAGCCTGTTATTGCGCTTGCTGCGGCTGTGGCGGGGCTTGCAAGATATACCTCGCTTTTTATATGCCCCATTCTTCCCACAAAATTGCGGTTGGTCGTGGCGACGCATTTTTCACCCTCGGCCAAAATGCCCATGTACCCTCCAAGGCACGGTCCGCAGGTCGGGGTTGAGACGACCGCTCCGGCGTCGATAAACGCGCTCACATATCCCCTTTCAATACATTCCTTCATTATCTGCATAGTGGCAGGAATTATTATGCAGCGCACGCCGTTTGCTATCTTTTTGCCCTTCAGAATACGGTAGGCAATCTCCATATCCTCCATTCTTCCGTTAGTGCAGCTTCCTATGACCGCCTGATCAATCTTGATATTTCCAAGCTCGCTTGCAGGACGTGTGTTTTCGGGAAGATGCGGACAGCTTACCGTGGGATATATGCTCGAAAGGTCGATTTCTATGTTTCTTTCATACTCGGCGTCGGGATCGGCCTCGTATATGACCGGCTCTCTCTTTGCCCTGCCGTTGAGATAATCAAGCGTCACCTTATCCACAGGGAAAATCCCGTTTTTTGCGCCCGCCTCTATCGCCATGTTGCATATGCAAAGCCGGTCGTCCATTGAAAGAGAGGCGACTCCCTCTCCGACAAATTCCAGACTTTTGTAGAGCGCGCCGTCAACTCCTATCATTCCGATAAGGGTAAGTATGACGTCCTTGCCGCTGCAGCACGGGGCGAGCTTTCCTTTAAGAGATATTTTTATTGCATTCGGAACTTTGAACCACGCTATTCCGGTAGCCATGCCCGCCGCCATGTCCGTGCTGCCGACTCCGGTTGAGAAAGCGCCGAGAGCTCCGTACGTACATGTGTGGCTGTCCGCCCCGATCACACAGTCTCCGGCGGTAACGATACCCTGCTCGGGCAAAAGCGCGTGTTCGATTCCCATTTTGCCCACATCGTAAAAGTGGCTTATACAGTGCTCGCAGGCAAATTCGCGGCACTGTTTGGACTGTTCGGCGGCTTTTATGTCCTTATTGGGCACAAAGTGATCGAGTACTACCGCTATACGGTCCTTATCGAACACGCTGTTAAAGCCCGCCTTTTTGAACTCGTTTACCGCAACCGGTGTGGTTATGTCGTTTCCCAAAACTATATCAAGCCTTGCGTTTATAAGCTGTCCCGCCTCTACACGCTCGAGACCGGCATGGGCGGCGAGTATTTTTTGCGTCATTGTCATTCCCACCATCTGTTTTCTCCTTTACATGTGTTTATTTTTTTAATCCGCGGTTTATTGCCGAGAAAAGTGCGCTGATCGAGGAGGCGATTATATCGTCGTTTACTCCCGCTCCCCAAACCTTCTTTCCGTCTGCAAGCGTTATGCTCACATATGTGACCGCCCGGGAGGATGAACCCTTTGTCAGGGCGTGTTCCTCGTAAGTGAGATCGGAAAACTCCATTCCCGTTACGCTCTTTATGGCGTTGCTTACCGCATCAAGTCTGCCGTTTCCCTTTGCCTTTATTTCTATTGTCTTTCCCTGTGTTTCAAGTTTGAGGGTGACGTGTATCTCGGGAGTACGCACAAAGTGATAGTCAATGAGCTTGATTGTGTCGTTTATGTTGACAAAGTTGCTATAAAAGACTTCAAGCACTTCGTCAGGCGAGAGTTCCTTATGCGCGTGGTCGGAAACGCCCTTTACAAGATATCCCACCTCCTCGCGCATCTTTGCGGGAAGCACATATCCGAAATTATGCTCAAGAAGATAGCCGATACCTCCCTTGCCCGACTGTGAGTTTATCCTTATAACGTCGGTCTCGTAAATCCTGCCAACGTCGCTCGGGTCGATCGGAAGATAGGGGACGTTCCATGTGTCCACTCCCTTTTCCTCGCGCCATTTCATGCCCTTTGCGATAGCATCCTGATGCGAGCCCGAGAAAGCGGCAAAAACCAGCTTGCCGGCGTACGGCTGACGGTCGTACACCTGCATCCTCGTGACCCTCTCGTAAAGTTCCGCGATCGACGGCATGTCGGTGAAGTCAAGACCCGGCTCGATTCCCTGTGAGTACATATTGAGTGCAAGAGTCACGATATCCACATTTCCCGTGCGTTCGCCGTTGCCGAAAATGGTACCTTCGATTCTGTCTGCTCCCGCAAGAAGCCCAAGCTCGGAATCGGCGACCGCGCAGCCTCTGTCATTGTGCGGGTGAAGCGATACCTCAATAAAGTCGCGGTATTTAAGATTGTCACACATATACTCTATCTGATCGGCGTAAACGTGCGGCGAAGAAAGCTCCACGGTAACGGGCAGATTTATTACGACCTTGCGATCAGGCGTCGGCTTCCAAATATCAAGAACCGCATTGCAAACTTCAAGCGCAAATTCCGGCTCTGTTCCCGTAAAGGACTCGGGAGAATACTCATATCTGTAATTTGTCCCCGTCTCCTGAGCAATCCTTTGAAACAGCTCCGCTCCGTCGGTAGCTATTTTCAAAATCTCTTCCTTTGACTTTTTGAACACCTGCTCGCGTTGAGCGACTGATGTGGAATTGTAAAGGTGCACTATTGCCCTTTTGCAGCCCTTGAGCGCGTCAAAGGTCTTTCTTATGATGTGTTCTCGGCTTTGAGTAAGCACCTGAACCGTGACGTCATCGGGAATCATGTTTTTGTCGATAAGTGTTCTTAAAAAGGTGTACTCGGTTTCGGAAGCCGCGGGAAATCCCACCTCTATCTCCTTAAAGCCTATTTTAACAAGCAGATTGAAAAAATCAAGCTTTTC
Organism: uncultured Clostridia bacterium; assembly: GCA_947588825.1. GTDB lineage: Bacteria > Bacillota > Clostridia > Oscillospirales > CAG-272 > CAKSQF01. The sequence continues at coordinate 12,893 of CANPZU010000016.1, read as the reverse complement.
CTCAAGACTCATGGGTATTATAAGCGACTGGTTGCCGTCTCTCAGGTCAACCGAACACCATGTCGGCGCTTTTTCTATGTATGTTTTATTCACCCATTTTCTCGTGGGATTTTTAACGGGATAAAACTGCCGCGTGTATTTTGATGCGTTTATCATATTTATCATTCCGCCTTTGCAAGGCAAAGGCTCCTTTCTTTGGGATATGAAGCCGAAAGGCCGGTAATTGAAGATACGGCGCCGGTTATACAACTTTGCCGCGCGCCTTTGCCCGCCCGTTTAAAAACGCGGCGGATGCAAAAGCGCTTTTATGACGTTTTCAATCTTTATAAAATAAGTGCAATAAGCTCGACCTCGACAAGAGCGCCTTTTGGAAGCTCCTTTACCGCGACACAGCTTCTTGCCGGGGATGATTTTATATAGCTTGCGTATACCTCATTAAACACGGCAAAATCACCTATATCGGCAAGAAAACAAGTGGTTTTTATAACATTGTCAAATGTGGCGCCCGCCGCCTTAAGTACGTTTGAAAGGTTTTTCATTACCTGCTCGGTTTGGCTTTTTATGTCACTGCCGCACATTTGGCCGCTCACCGGGTCAAGCGCTATCTGCCCTGAGGTAAACAACATATTATTGACCTTTGCAGCCTGAGAATATGGCCCGATCGCTTTGGGAGCGTCGGGTGTTGTTATCTTTTCTATAATTTCCGTCATTGTAGGTTCTCCCGTAAAGTGTTATAAAATTTTTACACCGCATTCGGTGAGATTTTTCTTTATTGCTTCTATATGTTCAAAATCGCGCGTCTCAAGCGTCAGCCTCAGGTAGCATCCCGTGACGTCCGAGCCTTCGTTTGTATGCTCGTGATGTACGGCGGTCACATTTCCGCCCTGTTCCGCAATAATGCGCGAAACGTTTAAAAGCTGACCCGGCTTGTCGAGAAGCTCCAAATTCAGCTGACAGCTTCTGCCCGACATAAGCAGTCCTCTTGTTATGACGCGGGCAAGGATGGTGACGTCTATATTGCCGCCCGAAAGCAGACAAACCGTCTTTTTTCCTTCAAGATCGACCTTGCCGAACATGGCGGCTGCCACCGCCACTGCTCCCGCCCCTTCGGCAATCAGCTTGTGCTGCTCTATAAGAGCGAGTATTGCAGCCGATATTTCGTCGTCGGTCACTGTGACAATATCGTCGACATACTTTGAGCATATATCGTATGTAATCGACCCGGGCTTCTTGACCGCAATGCCGTCCGCTATTGTCGACACCGCGTCAAGCATCTCAATGCGCGAATCCTGTATGGAATTGAGCATCGAGGGCGCTCCCGAAGCCTGTACGCCATACACCTTGATATCCGGGTTCAGAGACTTAATGGTATACGCGATACCTGAAATAAGTCCTCCGCCTCCTATCGGTACTATTACAGCGTCCATATCTTGCACCTGCTCGGCAAGCTCAAGGGCTATGGTTCCCTGCCCCGCTATCACGTCGGGATCGTCAAAAGGATGAATAAATGTGTATCCCATAGTATCCCGAAGGCTCAGCGCCTTTGCATAAGCGTCGTCATAAACGCCCTTTACAAGGCATATCTCGGCTCCGTAGCTCTTGGTCGCCTCTACCTTCGAAATCGGCGCGCCGTCGGGAAGGCAGATGACCGCCTTTATGTTGTTCTTCTGCGCGGCAAGAGCCACTCCCTGCGCGTGATTGCCCGCCGAACACGCTACGACTCCGCGCGCTCTCTCCGCATCGCTGAGCTGCGACATTTTATAATATGCGCCCCTGACCTTAAAGGAACCCGTTATCTGAAGATTTTCGGTTTTAAGATAAAGCTCGATACCCGGTTTGAGCTTTGGAGCGTAAAGTACGTCGGTTTTTCTTATTACGTTTTTTAACACGTAACTTGCCTTATACACATTATCAAGAGTCAAAGTATTATTATCCATTTAGTATGTGATACCTTCCAATCAAAGCAAGCTCAGTATAAACTGTTCCGCCGCACGCGGCGAGCGGCTCCCTTTGGCCAAAGCAAAGGTTTCCGCCTTGGAATCAAGCTCCTCTTTGCTCAACTTTATACCTTTGTTTGCGGCAAGAGTGTGAACTATTTCCAAATAGAGCGCCTTACTTGGCTTTGCAAAGTAAACGGTAAGTCCGAAACGGTCGGACAGCGACATAAGCTCTTCTTTCGTGTCGCTGTGATGTATGTCGTCGGAATCGGTCCTGTCCGAAAAGCTTTCCTTAACTATGTGACGCCTGTTGCTGGTTGCGTATATGACCGCGTTCGGCGCTTTGGCGGAAGCGGAGCCTTCGAGCGCCGCTTTCAGCATACTGAAGCTGTCGTCGTTTTTGTTAAATGACAGATCGTCAATAAAAATTATGAATTTAAGCGGATTGTCGGCTATTTTGCCCATGACGAAGGGCAAAGCAAAAAGCTGATCCTTGCGCAGCTCAATAAGGCGCACTCCCTCATTATAAAAGTAATTTGCGCACGCTTTGACCGTGGAGGATTTACCCGTTCCCGCGTCTCCGAACAGAAGTACGTTGGCACACGGAGACCCGTTTGCAAGGGCACGCGTGTTGTCAAACACCTTCTGCCTCTCCTCACGGTAGCCGACAAAATCGCTCAGCGTTACCCCGTCCGCCGAGCTGACAGGCAAAATCTCCTCGCCCGAAACTCTGAACATTTTGGCGCCGGCAAACACGCCGTATCCGTATTTGCCGATGTTAAGCATTCTTTTTCCGTACTCACATTCAAAATCCACCGGAGTGTTTTCAAATCTCGGAAAATGAAGCGTTTCGTCGCTATTTGGAACAAGGTCGCAATAAGTGAGCCTTGTGAGCCTTGAAAAGAGATTCAGCTCCAGCGCGACGTTTTCTTTAAGCGCCTCCGGGACGGGCAGCTTTCGAGCGACGCTTACAACATACCTGTTTTCATCCTCATATACCGCATTCGTAAGAAATTTTGAAAAGCTGCAGTCGCTTTCCGAAAGTGAGTATACAAATTCCCCGTAAAGACTTGCCCTTGTCATTATCTCACTGCCGCTTGAGCTTAGGTAACAGAGGAACGCTTTCATCGGTTTTTTGTCAAGTATTCCTCTGAAAACACTAAGCATTGACAGTTCACAAGCAAGGGTCTGCAAATTCAGTCCTGCCATCAAACCTCGCTCTTTCGTCACTCAAATTTGTTGATTATCGCTCCCTTATCCGCGGAGCTGACCATGGCGGCGTATCTTGCAAGGCTTCCCTTTATGCCGCTTTTTTGTTTTACCTTCACGGTCTTTTTCCTCTGCTCAAGCTCATCCTCATCCACCAGCAGTTCGATTGAATAGCCGGGTATATCGATACTTATCATGTCCCCGTCCTTTATATAAGCGATAAGTCCGCCTCGAACCGCCTCGGGAGAAATGTGCCCTATGCACGCCCCCCTTGTAGCGCCTGAAAACCTTCCGTCGGTTATGAGAGCTACGTCACGGTCAAGTCCCATTCCCGCGATGGCCGAGGTGGGAGAGAGCATTTCCCGCATTCCCGGACCTCCCGATGGTCCTTCATAACGTATGACCACAACGTCTCCCTTTTCTATTTTGCCGGCGTAAATGGCCTCAATCGCCTCTTCCTCGCTGTCAAACACTTTGGCAGGGCCCTTGTGGACCAGCATCTCGGGAGCGACTGCGCTGCGCTTGACCACGCAGCCGTCGGGAGCGAGATTTCCTTTGAGCACCGCGATACCGCCCGTCTTGCTGTAGGGGTTCTCGGCGCTTCTTATGACGCTTGTGTCATAATTTACTGAATTGGCGATATTCTCTCCCAGCGTCTTTGCAGTACAGGTCATAACGCTTGTGTCGATAAGATCGAGCTTTTCAAGTTCCTTAAGCACCGCGTAAATGCCGCCCGCCTCGTTCAAATCCTCCATATAAGTGGGACCTGCGGGAGCGAGATGGCAGAGATTCGGCGTTCTTTCGCTTATTTCGTTTGCCATGTCAAGATCGAACCTGATTCCGCATTCATTGGCAATAGCGGGAAGGTGAAGCATGCTGTTTGTCGAACAGCCGAGAGCCATGTCGGCGGTAAGAGCGTTCCTTATTGCCGCATCGGTCATTATATCACGCGGGCGTATGTTCTTTTTAACAAGCTCCATGACCTGCATGCCGGCGTGTTTTGCGAGCTCTAACCTTGCGGAGTATACCGCGGGAATAGTGCCGTTGCCGGATAGTGCCATGCCTAACACCTCGCAAAGACAGTTCATCGAGTTTGCCGTGTACATTCCGGAGCATGAGCCGCATGTCGGGCAGGTACGCTCTTCGCACACTCTAAGCTGATTTTCGTCTATCTTACCCGCGCTGTATGCACCCACAGCCTCAAACATGCTTGAAAGACTCGTCTTTTTGCCGTTCACCCTGCCCGCGAGCATGGGACCGCCGCTGACAAAGACAGTTGGAATGTTCACCCTTGCCGCCGCCATAAGCAAACCCGGAACGTTTTTGTCGCAGTTTGGAACCATGACAAGACCGTCAAAGCCGTGGGCAAGGACCATAGCCTCGGTCGAGTCGGCAATGAGATCTCTCGTAATCAGCGAATATTTCATGCCCGTATGTCCCATAGCGATACCGTCGCATACGGCGATTGCGGGAAATACTACCGGCGTTCCTCCCGCCATAGCGACTCCAAGTTTGGCCGCCTGCACTATCTTGTCGAGGTTCATATGTCCGGGAACGATCTCGTTGTAAGAGCTTACGATTCCGATAATGGGTCTATCAAGCTCCTCGTTCGTAAGGCCGAGCGCGTGATAAAGACTGCGGTGCGGCGCATTTTTAAAGCCGTCTACTATCTGATCCTTTACCATAATATTTTGTCCTCGTAATTATTTGATAAAATTATTGGATATAGATTGAATTTTTATCAGTTGTTTATTAGCTTATCCTCGTCGCTCCAGCTGTACAGTTTTCGTATCTCCTTACCTACCGTTTCGGAAGGATGCTCCGAGGCAAGCTTGCGCATTGCGTTAAAGTGCACCTGTGCGCCCGCGTCCGACATGTCAAGAAGGAATTCTTTTGCAAAGGTACCGTCCTGAATATCCGAGAGTATTTTCTTCATTGTGTTTTTGGTTTCCTGCGTAATGATTTTGGGACCAGTCACATAATCGCCGTACTCCGCGGTGTTTGAGATAGAATAACGCATGCCCTCAAAGCCGCTCTGATAAATGAGGTCGACTATGAGCTTCATCTCGTGTATGCACTCAAAGTACGCGTTTCTTGCGTCATAGCCCGCCTCTACAAGAGTCTCAAAGCCCGCCTGCATAAGGGCGCATACTCCGCCGCAAAGAACCGCCTGTTCTCCAAACAAATCGGTTTCGGTCTCGGTCCTGAAAGTGGTTTCAAGCACTCCCGCGCGTGCTCCTCCTATGCCGAGAGCATAAGCGAGAGCGATATCAAGCGCGTCGCCGGTGGCATCCTGCTCGACTGCCACAAGGCAGGGCACTCCCTTGCCCGCAAGATACTCGCTGCGAACGGTGTGTCCCGGTCCCTTGGGGGCGATCATGATAACATTGACGTCCTTGGGCGGCTTTATGCAGCCGAAATGGATGTTGAAGCCGTGAGCAAAAGCAAGAGTCTTGCCTTCGCTCAGTCCGGGAGCAATGCTCTCTTTGTAAAGCTTTGCCTGCTTCTCGTCGTTGATAAGTATCATTATGATGTCGGCGTTCTTTGCCGCTTCCGCCGAGGTCATGACCTTGAGGCCGGCCGCCTCCGCCTTTGCCCAACTTTTGCTTCCTTCATAAAGACCGACTATAACCTTTACTCCCGAATCTCTGAGGTTGAGCGCGTGAGCGTGTCCCTGAGAACCGTATCCGATGATCGCCACGGTCTTGTTATTGAGCTTTGCCAAATTGCAGTCCTGCTGATAGTAAATGTTTTGCATGATGATGTCTCCTTTTATTCATATTTGTTTTTTTGTTTATCCATAATGCTGCTGCCTCTATCAAGGGCAACAACACCGGTTCTGCACATTTCAACGATGCCGAGAGGCTTCATGACCTCGATAAAAGCGTTTATCTTGTTCGGCTCTCCCGTGACCTCAACGCACATCGAATCAATCTTGTAATCGACTATCTTTGCGCGGTATATTTCGGCGGCCGCCATGATCTCATTGCGGTTTTCGGGAGTGTTTTTGACCTTTAACAGCATAAGTTCCCTTTCTACCGAGCTTTGTTCCTCAAGGAGCTTGACCTGTCTCACATTATGCAGCTTTTTGAGCTGATTTATAAGCTGCTCTCTGATGTTTTCGTCTCCCTTTATCGTTATTGTTATCCTTGAGAAAAGGGGATCGTCGGTCTCGCCGACGGTGAGAGAATCGATATTGAAGCCACGGCGCATAAACAGGTTTGTAATGCGCATTAGAACGCCGTACTTGTTTTCGACGTATACGGAAATCACCGAACGCATCATTTATTGTCCTCCTCAAGATCAACAGATGTTATTATATCATCGACAGAACCTCCGGGCGGCATCATCGGAAGAACGAATTCGTCCATTCCGATAACCGTATCTATAAGATAGGGTCCGTCGTGCTTCATGCCGTCGGCAAAGGCCGCTCTGAACTCCTCAATAGTGGATGCTCTCTTTCCAACGGCTCCGAATGCCTCGGCAAGCTTTACAAAGTCTGTCTTTCTGCCGAGCACCGTGTTTGAGTAACGCTTGCCGTAAAAGAGTGTCTGCCACTGACGCACCATGCCGAGCACACCGTTGTTCATAAGCACGATTACAATGGGCGTGTTGTACGTGACAGCAGTGGCAAGCTCGTTAAGGTTCATTCCGAAGCTTCCGTCCCCGGTAATGAGCACGGTTCTGTCCTTGCTGGCAATCTGCGCGCCTATCGCGGCGCCAAGGCCGTATCCCATTGTCCCGAGTCCTCCGCTGGAGGCAAACCGGCGGGGCCTCTCAAAGTCGACAAACTGTGCCGTCCACATCTGATGCTGTCCGACGTCGGTCGCAATGACCGTGTTTTCGTCTTTTATTTCGTTTATGACCTTGAATATATTCATTGGCGTCATATCGGTTTTTGATTTTCTTTGAGCCTCGTCGTTTATCCTCTTCTCCTCGGCTTTAAGACTCTCAACAAGAGCTTTCCATTCGGGATGCTCCTTTTTTTCGCACCCTTTCAGTATTCTGCCGAACGAGGAAACGATGCTTCCCACAATACCCACGTCCACCTTGACGTTTTTGTTTATCTCCGAAAGGTCGGCGTCAAGCTGTATAATCTTTGCCGACTTTGAGTATTTGGCTACGTTTCCCGTGGCTCTGTCACTAAAACGCACTCCCACTCCGATAATAAGGTCTGCTTCCTTATTTGCCATGGAGGAAGCGTATCTTCCGTGCATGCCCTGCATTCCGAGAAAGCGTTCATACGAATTTTTCATCGCGGAAAGGCCCATAAACGTACATCCGACATACGCGTCTATTTTTTCTGCGAGAGCAATAATATCCTGCGTCATCGCCCTGCCCGCCGCGCCTCCGCCGATGTAAATATACGGACGGTTTGCTTTGTTGATAAGCTCGATGGCCTTATTGATTTCCGAGTCCTCGGCGACTATCTGAGGATACGGCTTCACGATATCTTCCTTAATGAACTCGCACTCCGATGTCTGCACGTCCTTGGGTATATCGATAAGCACGGGGCCGGGTCTGCCCGATTTGGCAATGCGAAATGCCTCTCTTATTGTCGGAGCCAAACTTTTGACGTCTGTAACAAAGTAATTGTGTTTGGTTATCGGCAATGTGACTCCCGTGATGTTTATCTCCTGAAAGCTGTCCTTACCTATAAGGCCCGTAGGCACGTTTCCCGTTATCGCGACCATCGGTATCGAGTCAAGCATCGCCGTGGCAATGCCGGTAACAAGGTTGGTGGCGCCGGGGCCCGAGGTGGCGATAACCACTCCTACCTTTCCTGTCACTCTCGAGTAACCGTCCGCGGCGTGGGAAGCGCCTTGCTCATGCGCGGTAAGCACATGATTTATACGGTCGCCCGCCTTGTACAGCTCGTCGTAAATATTCAGTACCTGACCGCCCGGGTATCCGAAAACATCGGTGACTCCCTGCTCGATCAGCGTTTCAATGACAATGCGTGCGCCTGTCATCATTTTACCTTTTTCATTTTGCATAACAAATCTCCGCCCGTCGGGGCACTCTTTCTTTTTTGAGGTTTTAAAATGTCTTTTTTTCTGTTTGCGCCGTATAAAGCGATAAAGCAAACGGCGCGCTCATGAGCTCTGCCTTCTCAAGACGCATAAGCCCGCATGCTTAAAAGCAATAAAAAACTCCTTCGTCCCTTTATCATTAATTAAATGATAACTAAAGAGACGAAAGAGCACAATGAGCTTCTTCCGCGGTACCACTCTTTTTCGTTCCGAAAAGGAACGCTCTCAGGTGCGATCACACCTTTGCTCTGTCACGGGAGGACCCGTCTGCACTTACTGCAATGGTTTCGGTGCAGCCACTCCATGGCGAGTTTCGACAGTCCCTCCCGATATCTCACACCGTCCGATATCTCTCTGACTGGGCAAAAAACCGTCTACTTATCCATCTCAACGTGTTTAAGGTATAAACCACTTTGTATCATTATATCACCTTAAAACCGACTTGTCAAGCGTTTTAATATATTTTTTTATTCGGGCCGGCACAAATATAAAAAAGACACGTGTATCAGACCGACATAAGCAAAAAACAAACGGATACTTGAGCTTTTTCCCGCTTTGTATCCGTTTATTCTTCACATTATGTTATTGTTGAGGCCGACTTTATTTTTATTTTGCTTTCGATTCTCAATCGCTTGAAAAGCTGTCCAGCTTTTCAAGCAGCGCCTCCAAAGAGTTATTCCATTTTTATTTTAAGACTCAGCCGTCTTTTGCAGGACCTTGTTCATGTTTCCGGCTTTATAGCCGCCGAGATCGAGAGCCACATAAGCAAATCCGAGCTCTTGCAGGCGCTCGTTTATTATTCGGGGAAGGTCGCCGCAAAGCAATCTGCCAAAGTCGGAAGAATCGACCTCGATCCTTGCAATATTATCGTGAATACGCACACGAACTTGAGAAAATCCCATGTCCATCAGCAGTTGTTCTGCATTTTCAACCATAGCAAGCTTCCTTTTTGTAATAACCTCACCGTACGGAAATCGGGAAGCAAGGCAGGCAAAGGACGGCTTGTCCCATGTGGGCAATCCGAGCTCTTTTGAAAGCTGCCTGATCTCGCTTTTGGTCAATCCCGCCTCGCGCAGCGGACTTTTTACATTCAGCTCGGCCACGGCAAGAAGTCCCGGGCGGTAATCGCCGTTATCGTCAACATTGGAGCCTTCGGCGACATAATTTATATTTCTTTCCCTTGCGGCTTCAATGATTTTTTTAAGCAGTTCTTTTTTACAAAGGTAACAGCGGTTTATAGGGTTCTGGGCAAAGCCCTCTATCTCCAGCTCGCTCGTCAAAAGGACAATGTGGCTTATTCCCTCTTTCGCGCAGAAGGCCTTCGCCTCATCCAGCTCTCTTTTGGGAAAGGAGCAAGAGCACGCGGTAACGGCGATCGCTCTCTCTCCAAGTACATCGTGCGCGACCTTGAGTAAAAAGGTGGAATCCACCCCCGAAGAAAAGGCGATTGCAACGCCGCCGAGACTCCTTAGATTTTCCTCAAGTATTTTCTTTTTTTCCCAAGCGCCGTTCATTTGTTTTTATTTGCCTCTTCCCACGCTATTTTTCTCGCCTCAAACAGGCTTATTTCCTTTTCCCTTGCAAGTTTTGCAAGATCCTCATATTCGAATTTTTCTCGGCTCGCGCCGTATCCGGCGGAGCTCTTGAGGGAAATATCGCCGTATGGAGTCGAAAGTTTTTGAGAGCCGCGCTTCATCACATATCTTCTTGTGATATACTCGCGCACACCGATTGTGGTCGTATGAGCGAATATAGTGTCGATGATCTTGTCTTTAGAATCAAGGCTGCATATTGCCCGAAGGAGTATGCCCGGACGAGATTTTTTCATGCCGATCGGAACAGTGTAAACTTCAAGTGCTCCCGCCTCAAAAAGTCGTTCCATGGCAAAAGATATTTCCTCGCCCGTCATGTCGTCCACATTGCATGAGAGCTCGGACACACAATCCCCGACATTCTCCGTTTCCCCCAGCATTGCGCGAACGCAGTTGGCAGCCTCAAAGTCTTTTTTGCCCATACCGTATCCTATGGCGCCCACTTTCATCACCGGCATACTGTCAAAACGGGTGACAAAATGCTTTAGAAGAGCGGCGCCCGTAGGCGTGCAAAGCTCAAAGGCTATACTGCCGCCGTATGTGGGCACTCCCTGCAAAATGTACGCGGTAGCAGGTGCGGGAACCGGCAGGATACCGTGAGCGCACACGACGCTCCCGCCGCCCACGTGGATGGCAGAGGCAATAATCTCGTCCGGCGCAAGGGTGTAAATCAGCATGCAAACAGCAACGATATCGGTCAGAGCGTCCATAGTGCCAACCTCATGAAAGTGTATTTCATCGACGCTTTTGCCGTGAACGTGACTTTCCGCTTCCGCTATAAGACGATATACCGAAAGGACGTCCTTTTTCACCGGGTCCGGAATGTCAAGAGAATCAACAACCCGCTCTATGTCCGGCATGCCGCTGTGAACATGCTCATGCTCGTGCTCATGCGAATGCTCGTGCTCGTGCGAATGCTCGTGTTCGTGCGAATGCTCATGTTCATTATGATGGTGATGCTCATATTCCCCGGAGCGGGCGAATATATTTTCATCTTCTTCATGACCGTTGACTTTGACAATGACGTGAGTTCCGACTATCCCGCACTTATTTGTCTTTTCAATAGAAACGCAAACGCCCGGTATACCCAGAGAGTTAAGTTTTGATATAAAGCCCTCGGAATCGGGCAGCAGCTCAAGAAGCGCTCCCGCGAGCATATCTCCCGCTGCTCCCATTTTACAGTCAAAATAGAGCGTTTTCATTTTTTCACCTCCATGTGATTGATCATACCCGCAAGATATCCGGCTCCGAATCCGTTATCTATATTGACGGTTGAAACGCCGCCGGCGCAGGAATTAAGCATCGACAAAAGCGCCGCGACGCCGTTAAACGACGCTCCGTACCCGACACTTGTCGGAAGGGCGATGACCGGGCAGTCAGCAAGGCCGGCGATCACGCTTGCCAAAGCTCCTTCCATTCCCGCCGCCGCGATTATCACAGACGCGCCCATGATCTCATCAAGATGTGAAAGAAGACGGTGAAGCCCCGCAACCCCGACATCGTAAAGCCGTACCACTTCGTTTTTGTGAAACTCGGCGGTAAGGGCGGCCTCCTCCGCCACCGGAATATCGCCGGTGCCTCCCGTGGCGACCACTATTTTGCCTATACCGTCGGGAGAGGGTATGCCTCCGATCATTCCGAGCCTCGCTTCGGGATAATAAACAAGTTCGGTATGAAACGTCTTTACCCGCTCGGCGCTTTCACTTTCAAGGCGGGTGATAAGCACTCTCTCCTGACCAGCCGATTTCATAGCGTCAATAATGCCGATAATCTGCTCGGGCGTTTTTGACTTCCCGTATATAACCTCCGCCTCTCCCTGTCTGACCTTTCTATGAAGATCGACCTTGGCGTAACCTATGTCCTCAAAAGGCTTTCTTTTCAGCATGAGCAGCGCCTTATCGGGGGTGAGTTCCCCGCTCTGCACCGCTTTTAGAATTTGCAGCGTATCCGTATTCATTTTTCCTCTTTTATACTTGTATACTTGATTTTTCGCGCGTCCCACGCGCAAAATTGCGGGGCGGCCAAAGGCAGCCCCGCAAAGGATCATTTTTTCTTTGCCGCCGACGCTCTCCAAACTCCCTTCGGGTCTTTTACAAGAAGTATTGCAAGCCATATCACAAGTCCGAGCGCCACAACAGAAAGGCCGAGATATAAATCGTTCAGCAAATCGGCGGGATCGGGAGTGAAGAATTTTTCACGCAGCCGCGCATACTCAAAAATTGCGTCGACAAACCACATAAGTCCCGCGCCCCAATAAATCAGACAGAGTGTGCCAAGCTGCATTTGACTCCTATTGGCGTCCTTATACCAAATTACGGTACAAATTGCAGCGGCGAAAATTGTTGTCAGCAGGGTCATTATTCAAACGCCTCGACATTGATAGAAACGCCTTTTGCCGCCTTCTTCTCGGCAAAACGGGTAAAGATCGCAAGAGTAAGCCACACGCCTGTAACAAGCAGGGACATTCCGACCCCCGCCGTCGCCATTTCCTGAAGCATCGCGACAGTACTCTCATAGCTCTCGGCGGCAGTCAGGAAGGGAAAGAACGCGCTGATCTCTCCGTGCCATAAGTGCTCAAAGGCAAGCAGGGCTGACCCTCCGTACAGCATTGTCGACAGCCATTTCAGCTTTTTGGAAAGGGGCGTTTCCTTTTGCTTAAAAGATTTTGAAAGCTCAAAACTTTCAGTATTGTTTGTTTTTTGTTCTTTTGACTTCACATATTTTGTGATGATCGATGTGACGACCGCCTCTGCAAGCGGCACCGCAAAGCAAGCCATAATAATACCTCCTGAAAATAAAATTGATTCTTTGGCGATTAAAACAAAAAAATATGCCTATTCTTTTAATCTTTTCAAATTTCAAAGAAACAGCATACCTTCATAGTACACATAATTGTGTTTTTAACGCATTATTCTTTCGGAGGGCTTCTGCGCTCCCGCGCGGCTTCATGAGGCGCGATTAAACAGTAAATATATATATTTTATGTTATTATATCATATCTCAGAGCGCCTGTCAAGAGCCTGACGGCGATTTTTGACCCACTGCTTCTGCAATGTAAATAGATATGACCCATTTTGTTTCAAAAAAAGAAAACTTCTGTATGGTATCGCATTTGGCAGGCA
>CANPZU010000015.1 GCA_947588825.1 uncultured Clostridia bacterium | reverse complement strand
ATTTTTAATGTAGTACACAGAAAATATCACGTTGAAAAGCGTGGTCTTTTCTCTGTCCTCCATTAGTGTAACCTTTGTGGACTTTCACCACAGACCGACGGCATGCCCGTCATACCACAAAGGCCGATGAATGAGAGTTCATCGGCCGATATTATTATATACACAAAAGACCCGGTAAATAAAAAACATATTATATTTTCTCCGATTTTTCTAATAATAAGATAGGAGCGACGCTGACGCTTCTTAATTTGTTTAAGCCGAGTAACGAAGACGGCGAATAAATTTTTAAACGGAGAAAAATATATGAACGACTGCATGATGCTAAACTATATAAGGCAGAATCTCGACATGGGAATCGACGGTATAACAAAGGTCATTCCCTACGCTAAAAGCGCGTCCTTTCGAAACGCGCTTGAAAACCAGCTTTCCGAGTACCGCGACCTTGCCCTTGAGGCCGATTCGCTTCTCTCACAAAACGGAGGAGAAGAGAAAAACGCCTCTCCCATGGCAAAACTCGGCGCCGATATCGTAACCAACATGAAATGTATGGGCTATGACGAGGATTCAAAAATAGCCGAGGACATGATACGCGGCACCACCACAGGAATAACTAAACTTTCAAGGCATCTCGGTGAATATCAGAACGCCAACCTCGAAATAATCGAGCTTTCTAAAAAAGTCATCCGCGTTGAAGAAAAGAACGTGGAAGAGATGAAGGAATTTTTATAAAGCAAAAGCAAATTCAGCCTTCCTCGGCGCAAACGTTTGGAAGGCTGAATCCTTTTTTCTAAATCGAACAAATATTTCAATTAAATAAATCCAAATAAATCAAATATTCAAATGTGCAAAGCGCATATCACACGGCCGAAGTACGTATATCACAGTCCGCTCACCGAGAGGCGCTCACCTCGGTCTGCCGCCCATTCCGCCGGGACCACCCATTCCACCGCCGGGACCGCCCATTCCGCTGGAACCGCCCGAGGCGTCGGGGTTTTCGGTGGCGGTAACGCTTGTCACAAGACTTCCCGGCGTGTAAAGGCCGCCTACATACACGTTACTTTCAAGATTTCCGGTTGAGGAGCCTCCGCTGTACACGCTGTATTTTTCCCCGTTTGTCAGAAACGGACTGCTGAATACAATAGTTTGGATCGTTTTAGGAGTCTCAAACGCAATAAGCAAGCCTCCTTTTGCATCCGTAACTGCGACAACGCTTCCTTTTTGAATATTGCCCGTAGAGGCAAATATCACCTGCTGACCTTTTCCCGTGGCGCAATCCGCCATGCCGCGGCTGCCCACGGCAAGGAGAAGTCCCCCGCTTATACTCATATTGCAGGCGCCGTCTCCGTAATCTATGGCGCCGTTGCCCGACGATTCGGGGCCGAATACGATAAGAACGCCTCCGGTCATGACTATATTGCCGTTGGAATCTATACCGTCTCCGTCGGCGTAAACATAGGAGCTGCCGCCGCTTATACTCAAAATGCAATCGGTATTTCCCATTCCCCACATTCCGCCGCCGGAATAGGAGGGGTCCGAAGCGTTCATACCGTCATCATCCGAGTGAATAAGCGACACGCCCCCCGTCACCGATATGCTTTTGGCCTCATAGCCCTCGTAAGAGCGTTCAATCTCGACATATCCTCCTTCAATATTCAAAGAGCTGTCTGCGTGAAGACCGTCGTCCCCGGCGTTTATATAAATGCTTCCGTCGCGGATATTTATCTCGCCGTCGCAGTTTACACAGTCATCCGAACAGTCCGCCGATATGCTCCCGGCAAATATGTTTACGGCAACCGTCGCCTTAATCCCATGATGAGCCTTGCCGTCGTCGCTTTCCTGACGCCCGGGATGCCGCCAATCGTCAAAGTTCGAATGTTCGGATGCGTTCTCGGCGCCTTGGCCCGATGAGAGAGCTATGATTCCTCCCGTGATCTCCACTGAATTTTCCGCTTGGATCGCGTCAAAGTCCGCAGTTATATAAAGCTCGCCTCCCGATACGATTATATTTCCCTTATCGCTCTCCTCGGCGTTTGTGGTTTTAAGTCCGTCGGAGTGAGAATTTATTACAACTTTTCCGGCGCTCAGACAAACCGAGTCCTTACCTCTTATACCGTCGCCCGCCGAGTTTACGAAAATACTCCCGCCATCGATCTTCAAGTCGTCCTTTCCGTATATACCCTTGTCAAAATTTGCGCTGACATACAATTCCCCGCCCCCCGATATTTCAAGATCGTCCTTTGAGTATATTGCGGCGCTGGGATTATCCTCGTACAGATTTTCGTAAACGGCGCCGTCACTAATGAGATTAACCGAATCGCCATAAAGCTTTATTACCGTCTTTTTGGGCGAACTTATTATATATATCGGCGCGTTGTTCGAGCAACTTATGTCGGCGCCGTTCAAAACCAGCTCGACTTTCTTTTCGTCCATGGTGTCAACGATCACCTGACCATCGTTCAGCTTTCCCTGAAGCAGATAGCTTCCCGCGCTTGTAACGGTAAGAGTGCAGCCCTCGGCGTGCGCGCCGCTGCCGTTTATATTTATACTGTCTGCGCTGAAGGTTATAAGCGCGTCAAAGGAATCGACGTTTAATACAGAAGAAGCGGAGCGCGTTTGATCGGGATAGTCCGAATTCGGTATCTGCGGCTTTTGCCCATTGGAAGCGGATGTAACTCCCGCTTCGAGCATAACGCTTTCATTCCCGGTGTTTTCACAATCAGTACCTTTAGCGCAGGAGAGCGTACCCAATGTCAGACATAAAAGAATGAGAACAGATATGGTTTTTTTCATGATCGTTTTCCTTTTAGATTTTAGATTTAAAAAGTTAAAAGGCGTTTTTGCGTACGCGCAGACCGCCTGTAGGTTTTAAAGTATTTAAATACATTTTTGTGTTTTTTTACATAAAAAGTAACTCGCTTGAAACCTTGACGGTATTGAGATTATAACCCAACCAAATGAATAAACTCAAATGTGAATGTGTTTTTTATGTGAAAATCGGCAAAAAATTAACTGTAAAAAAAGAGGCATGTTCATTTTTTTCAACTACTCATAGCGTTTTTTTGTGCAAGCTGCATACATTATGTTCTTTATTTTTATCAATTTTATATAAAAAAATAATATTTTAATTTTCTAAGTTGACAATTATACAAAAAAAGTATAAAATAGTGTTATCTTATATTACATCTTGGGAGTATTTCATCATGAGAAGATTAATCACCATTCTACTGTGTCTTACGACACTTGTAACATCGTTTGCCCTTTTCGGCTGTGCCGACACTGACGAGAACGTCAATCACGGAAGCGTCGACAATCGTCTTGAACACCTCGCCGGTCTTGACTTTGGCGGAGAAGTAGTGAGTATTGTATACGTCGAAGGCGGAAACGGCCAATTTACCGAAAGATCTCTCGGACTCAGTATTGACGATGACACCGCGGACAGCGTTGACAAAAAGGTTATCCAAAGAAACGCCGAGGTAACGGCAATGATCAACGTGTTTATCGAACCGATCAAAGGCGCTAACGGATTTGCGGACCTTTCCGGCGCTATAAGCAGCTCGCTTGCTGCCGGCAACGGCGATTACGACGTTATCGCGGGGTATCAGTATTTTGATATCGGACTTGCGTCCAAAGGTTATCTTTTAAACCTCAACACTCTTGCGGACTACGGCGCCGATTATCTCCGCCTTGACGCCGACTATTGGTCGGCTCCCTACAACGGCGCGCTCGAATACAACGGAAGCACGTACTGGATTACCGGAGACTTGGCGCTAAGATATCTTGGCGGAATGTACTGTACGTTCGTCAACGGAGATATTTACGACAGTGTGCTAAAGTCTACATACGGTTCCATTTACGACGTCGTCAGAGCCGGCGACTGGACGCTCGACACCATTCTTGCAATGTCTGAGGCCATTTACCAGGACGACGGAAACGGATCGACCGATGAAAACGACCGACTCGGCTTCGTTCTTGAGACAACCATGGACCCGATCGACGGTATGGCTTACGGCTCGGCAATAACCTGGTCGCAAAAGAGCGAGGGAGATGTAAATATAGTATTCAGAAACACCAGGACCATAGACTTCGGAGAAAAAATGTCGGATATCGTCTCTTCACGTTCCTTCTATGCTCCGGCCGGAGACGATTCCAAAAACCAAATGGCGCTCTTCAGCAACGGTAACGTCGGCTTCACGGTAGCAAGCGTATTCCACGCCGAGGTCGGTCTGCGCGAGATGGATAACTTCTATGTGGTTCCGGTTCCGAAACTTAATAAAGAACAAGAAAGTTACTCTTCCGGCATCCATGACGGATGCACGATATTCGGAATTCCTCACGACGCTCCCGATTACGCCATGTCCGCGGCTACCCTTGAGGCGCTTGCAGCAGAGAGCAAAAGACTCGTGACTCCCGAGTATTATGACAGCGCGCTTAAGTACAAGTATACCCGCGACGAAGAAGCGGCAGAAATGATCGACCTTATGCGCGACACCGCGTACACCGACTTTGTCGCCGCGTGGTCAAAGGACATCAACGACATCGCCCATTTCTTCAGAGACAACTACAAGAATCTGCGGCAGATCAACTCAAAAATGCAAAAGAACGCCGATCGTTGGAACACGTCTCTAAACACTCTGCTGAGTCATCTTGACGAGTATTCAATAGGATAAACCCAAAAGCTGCTATGTTTGCGGGACGGACAAAGTCGTGTCCGTCCCGCCCTTTGTGTTTTGCACCGCGCCGAAAATCCTTATTAAGTTTTTCATATAAAAGATACAATTAATCATCAAAATTTCAAAATATCAATTGACAAGTCAAAAAAAACGTGATATAATAAATAACACAGATGTTAAGGAGGAAATTAACATGAAAAAGCTAATAACCATTTTAATGGCTGCAGTTCTTCTTCTGTCAAGCGTTCTCATGGTTTCCTGTGCAAACGGACCCGATGAGAAACAAAACGATTTAAGCGACAGAGTTTGGAAGGACAATCTCCCCGACGACCTTGACTTTGGCGGTGAAACGGTGATGTTTGTCTTTGCAGAGGGCGGCGACACCTTCACAGCGCGCTCGATAATGGTGGAAGAGGACAGCGCGGACGATGTGGATAAACTCATCTACAAACGCAATACCGACATTGAAACGCGTCTCAATGTTAAAATCGATTCTCTTCAGGCGTCAACAAGCATTACAGGTCTTCGCGCTGCTATCAACAACGCGCTTGTCGCAGGCAACGGCGAATATGACGTTATCGCCGGATATCAGTATTACGATATCGGTCTTGCCACAGAGGGCTGGCTTATCGACCTCAATAAGATAGGCCAAGAAGGCAGCGAATACAGCGATGCAACGAACTACATAGACATCAACGCGGAATACTGGGCAACCAACTATATCAACTCTATATCCTACGGCGGAAGCAACTATTGGGTGACCGGTGACCTTGCGCTGAGATATCTTGGCGGTATGTACTGTACGTTCGTCAACGCAGCAATCTATGCGGATACTTTGTACAACACATACGGAGACATTTACAGAATAGCCGAAGACGGTAAATGGACAATAGAGCTCCTCAATGAAATGGCTTCTAAGGCTTATATGGACCGTGGAGCCGAGGGTACCGACGAGGAGGACAGACTCGGATACGCATGGGAGTCCAACGACCCCATCGACGGTCTTGCATTCGGATCCAACGTAAGATTCTCGACCACATATTCTAACGGAGCTATTGATATCACTGTCGCGAGCCAGCACACGATAGACTTTGTTGAACAGCTTGAAAAGCTTCTTACAAGTTCATATTCGCTTCAGGTAGAAGACCGTGACTCCGCAACAGTCATGGAAGCATTTGCAAGCGGCAACCTTGCCTTTACAGTAAACAAGATATTCCAGGCCGAGGCCCGTCTGCGCGACATGAGCGACGATTACTATATTATTCCCGCTCCGAAGCTCAATGAAGAACAGGAAAACTACGTCACAGGTATTCACGACGGTATAACCCTCTTCGCAGTACCGTGGGATGCTCCTTACATCGACAAGTCGACCGCTACTCTTGAAGCGCTTTGCGCAGAGAGCAACCGTTCCGTCATCCCCACATACTACGAAAGCGCTCTGAAGTTCAAGTACACTCGTGACAACGACGCTTCAAAGATGGTTGATATCATGCGTGAAACCGCAAACACCGACTTTGCGGCTGCGTGGTCCGCTGAGATCAACGAACTGGTTCACATCTTCAGAACCAACTACAGAGCCGGCGTCATGAACTCCACTTTGAGAGCGATAGCCACTTCTTCAAGATCAAAGCTTGAGACTCTTCTCAATAAGCTTTCCTCTGCCGAAGAATAAAAATGGGATAAATAATATTCAAATATAAACAAATAAAGCTTGTGTAAAGCATTATTTTGGGGCGTCTTCCGTTATACGGAGGACGCCCTGATTTTAAGTTTTTTATCCGAATAAAATTTTTTGCCCTGTCACTTGCAAAAGACGCATTGCTTAATAATACCGAAGCGCCTTTACATGTGCCAAAATACAAGCAAAAAGCGCGTTCCCCGCACGGGCAAAAATACAGGATAAAATACAGGATAAAAAGGATAAAAGCAAGGTGTGGCCCTTACTACCGGGCACACCTTGCTTTACTTTTGCTTTAAAAACGCCGTCAGCTTAAATAAGCGGGAAAAGCGAGAATGTAAATTCAAATTCCCGTTCATCCAGCCTATATTCCGACATAAGCTCGGGGCCGCAGGAATTTGAGCCGCAGCCGCTTTCTCTGTAATTCACGCTGATGTAGCTCTTCTCGCTCGGAGTGAGCTCGTAGTCGTGTTCGGCCTTTGTAAGGTCGCGGGCGCTGTAATTCTGAACGTTAAATGAGAATCCCTTTTCTTTTGTATCGTCTGCAAGAAAGGTAATTCCCTGTCCCGACACTTTATACACCGCGGCGTATTTTGTATCTGTGTGCGAGGAATTCTCCTGCGGTCTGATATAGTGCTCAAAGTTATCCGCCACACTGCCGCAAAAGATGCCCATGTGGGAGGCGAGATTTTTATCCTCGTAGCTTTCATACGGTCCCATTCCAAAATATTTCATCCTGTTTGTAAAGTTCTCGTCTTTTATGCAGAAGGTCATTCCGTACCTTGGCAAAAAAGGCATGTCTTCTCTTTCGGAAAGGGTAACCTTATGGGAGATACTGAGCTTTGAGTCAAGGGTAACTTTATATGTGATCTCGGCATACAGTATCGGAGGAAGCGCAGCCGCGCCAAGTGAAACACTTGCCTTGAATTTCACGCAGTCATCTTCTTGTATGAGCGAGGTGCCGTAACAACGGACCGTTGTTCTGTCATAGCCCTTTGAGCGCCATTTCCAAACGATATTCCTGTCGTTGTCAATAGGAGCTCTCCATACGGATATATCTGTCGGCTCACAAAGCAGGCTCGCTTGCGATACAAGTATATTATCGAGCATCCCGTTTCTCTTGCTAAACACATAGGTGCAGCTTCCGACAACCGACACAAAAGCGCTTTGTTCATCCTCAGTCACTTCGAATTTGTCGGAAGACAGACCCGCCTCGGGAAGAACCAGGGGTTCGAATTTATTAGTGAGAGGTATCTGAACAAATCCGATCTCGTACATGGCGGGTGCCCAGTCGGAAGCGTATTTTTGTCTTACGCTGAAATTTATATATGAAAACCCGTGAAGATCCGAGGGAATGTCTATATAAAACTCCTCTTCCTCTCCCGGACGAGCGGAAAGCTCCCTAAGTCCGCTGCACAAAACAGAACCGTTTTGCTCAATGCTCCATGAAATAAGAAGGTCGCATAAATCGGTAAAACACCTAAGAGACTTTACGGTAAAGCGTCCGTTTAAGGGATCGTGCGAATATATTTCAAGCGGCAGATATGCCTGCTTTACCTCGAGAAAGCCGGTGTGCGGCCTTCGGTCGGGATAAACAAGTCCGTCAACGCAGAATTCCCGGTCATTGGGTGTGTCGCCGAAATCGCCGCCGTAGGTGTAACCGAACTTTCCGTTTTGCAGCGGTATTCTCACCGAGTGATCGGTATATTCCCAAACGCAGCCCCCAAGAAACTTGTCATACTTTTTCATTATTTCCCGGTACTTCCCCACGTCTCCCGGGCCGTTTCCCATTGCGTGTGAATACTCGCAAAGGAAAAACGGCAAATCGTTTTCCTCGCTTTCAAGGTAGCGCACACAGCTGTCTATAGATGAGTACATGCGGCTTTCAACGCTGAGATAGTCCTTTTCGTTCAGGGCGTTTGTCCCCTCGTAATGAATAAGTCTGCTGTCATCCCTTGAGCGGATATATATGCTCATCGCGCGGTGATTGTCGCCGTATCCCGATTCGTTGCCAAGCGACCACATTATAATCGAAGAGTGATTTTTGTCCCTCTCGAACATCCGCCTCGCCCTGTCTACAAACGCTTCTCTCCATTCGGGCTGTCCCGACAAATAGTCAATGCTATTGTTTATCACATGTATACCGTGGCATTCAAGATCGGCTTCATCCACAACAAACATGCCATACCTGTCGCACAGAGAGAGAAAGCGGGGATCGTTTGGATAGTGGGAAGTCCTTATTGCGTTGACATTATGACGTTTCATTATCATAATGTCCTCCTTCATATGCTCATACGGAGTGGCGTGACCGAGTATGGGATGGCTGTCATGCCGGTTGACGCCTTTAAGCTTTATGTTTTTGCCGTTTAAATAAACTACGCCGTTTCTAACCTCAATCTTGCGAAATCCCACTTCAAAGCAGATATATTCGCTTCCAAGATGGAGCAGCAGCTTGTAAAGGGACGGTCTTTCATCCGACCAAAGGGATACCCCCTCAACTCTTGCGCGTACTTCGCCGACGCCTTGACTTATAAGCTTGCCGTCGGAAGAGATTAGGCTCCACTCTATATTTTCAAGATCGGGCGAATCTATGCTTGCGGTAAGTTGAGCGTCGATAAGATCATATGAGAGCCGGGTGTTAAGGTATACGTCCCTTATCATGTTCCTGTCGCGAAAGAGCAAATAAACCTCTCTGAATATTCCCGAAACTCTCCACATGTCCTGATCTTCAAGATAGCTTCCGTCGCACCACTTGAAAACAACGACCTTGATCTCATTGCGCCCGCATCTTACGTGCTTTGTGATGTTGATCTCGCTTGTCATGTGGCTTACCTGACTATAAGACACAAAGACATCGTTTATATAAAGATAAAAGCAGCTGTCGACCCCTTCAAAGTTTATATAAACGTCCTTATTGGCGATTTCCCCCTCGCCGATGTTAAAAAATCTTCTGTATATTCCCACAGGATTGTCAAAGGGCACATGAGGCGGGTCGCATGGGTAAGGGTAGTTCACATTCGTGTAGTTTGGAAGGTCGTACCCCCTGCCAAGGCAGGTCTGCCAGCTTGAGGGAACGGCAATCTTATCATAACTTTCCCCAAAGCTCCATGCGCTTTGATCTATGCAGTCCTCGTTTTGGCAGAACTTGAAGTCCCATTCGCCGCAAAGTGATCTGAAATACGCGCTTTTTTTTCGGTCGCCTTCAAGGGCGCCCTTTGCCGTGTCGTACGGGATAAAATAGGCTCTTGGTTCCTCACACCCCAAATGGAGTACCTCAAGCGATTTATGGTGCGCAAATCTTTCGGACATGATACAAAAAAGCCTCCTTATATTTATTTTATTATTGCATTTTTTCCTGTTTGATCTTTTTGTCAATCACGTGTCGTTTTGCCAGCTCTTCCCGGACATCGTCAAGGCTGATACCCATCTGTGCCATGAGCACCATTACATGATAAGCAAGGTCGCATATCTCATATACCGCCTCGTCTTTGCCGTTTTTGGCTCCTATTATAACCTCTGTTGACTCCTCGCCAACTTTTTTGAGTATTTTATCAAGTCCCTTTTCAAAGAGATAGCTTGTGTAGCTGCCTTCCTTTTTGTCGGTCTTTCTCCCCTGTATCAGCTCATAAAGCATGTCAAAGGAAAAGGGATTTTTATAACCGGTCTCGGATATCACATTGTAAAAGCATGAATCGTTTCCGATGTGACAGGCAGGTCCGTCTTTTACGACCTCTATAACAAGCGCGTCATTGTCACAGTCAGATATTATTCTGACTATATGCTGATAATTTCCCGATGTCTCGCCCTTCAGCCACTCCTTTTGCCTTGATCTTGACCAAAAGCAGGTCTTGCCCTCTTCAATACTGCGCCTGAGCGTTTGCTCGTTCATATATGCCAGCGTCAGCACTTTTTTGCTGTAGTAATCCTGCACCACCGCCGGGATAAGTCCGTTTGAATCATATTTGAGCTCGCTTATTTCCATACTGTCATCCTTTTACCTTTATATTTTTATATTCTCATTGGTATGCCGTTTGATTTTAACATTTTCTTTAGCTCTTTTATATTCACCTGTTTAAAATGAAAAACCGATGCAGCAAGTCCCGCGTCGATTGTGGGCAGCTCTTTGAAAAGAGTGAGAAAGTCATCGCTTTTCCCTGCCCCGCCCGAAGCAATTATCGGTATATGACATCTTTTTGATATGGCTTCAAGCATGGGAAGATCAAATCCGCCCTTAACGCCGTCAGTATCTATAGAGTTGACCACCAACTCTCCCGCGCCGCTTTCCTGTCCCCGGTATGCCCATTCGACGGCCTCGATACCCGTGGCTTCCCTTCCGCCTTTTGAGTATATCATGAATTTCCCGTCGAAGCGCTTTATGTCCATTGAGAGCACGACGCATTGATCCCCATATTTTTTGGCTGCCCTTTCGATAAGCGAAGGGTCGCGTATAGCGCCGGTGTTCACACTCACCTTGTCCGCTCCGCACCCTAAAACTCTTTCAAAGTCGTCAAGGCTGTTTATGCCTCCGCCGACCGTCAGGGGAATAAATATGCGCGACGCGACTTTGATAAGCGTGTCGGAAAAGAGTTTTCTTTCTTCATATGAGGCAGTGATATCGTAGAAAACCAATTCATCCGCGCCTGAGTTGTTATAAAACTCGGCAAGCTCCACCGGATCAGCAACGTCCCTGACCCCTTCAAAGTTAGTGCCCTTTACCACCTTGCCGCCCCGTATATCAAGGCAGGGGATTATTCTTTTTGCCAACATTATTATTTTTCCTTTCAAAATTGCCCGGTAACGCCCGTTTGCACATGCACGCTTATTGGTTTAATAATATATACGCTGATATATACGTACAAAACGGACGCTTACGCTGCGGCCCTTACTATGTATGCGCCTAACTTGGCATTTTGTCAGCGGCATGCGGCAATCTCAAGAGCCCGTCTCAGATCAAGCTTGCCGGCGTACAGCGCTTTTCCGAGTATCACGCCGTATAGACCGAGATCGCGCAGCTTCTCTATCTCATATTCGTATGTGACCCCGCCGGAGGCGATAATGTTAAGTCCGATCTCCCGCAATTTTTCGTAAATTTCAAGATTAGTACCCGAGAGCATTCCGTCCTTTGAAATATCGGTGTATATAATGGTCGAAACGCCTCTTTCCTTCATCATGCGGCAAAAGTCAAATGAGGGGACATCGGTGAGTGTCCTCCATCCGTGTATCGCCACAAAACCGTCCGACGCGTCTACTCCGACCGCAATCTTATCACCGTACTTTTCGCACATTCTTTCAACAAAGCCGGGATCCTCAACTGCAACCGAACCGAGTATCACCCGTGATACGCCTATATCAAGATAGCTTTTTATCCTCTCCTCGTTTCTTATACCTCCGCCAACCTCGGCAAACAGACAAAGCTTTGAAAGTATCTCTTTTATAACCTCGTAGCAAGGCGTTATGTTGTCTTTTGCGCCGTCAAGATCGACTATGTGTATATTCCGGCTTCCCGAGGCAACAAAGCTCTCTGCGACCTTCAATGGGCTGCTTGAATATACCGTCATGCGCTCATAGTCTCCTTTTGTGAGACGAACCACTTTTTTATCTCTTATATCTATTGCAGGATATATGTTCATCTTACGTTTTCCTCTTTAAAGTTAAAGTTTAAAGCTCACAAAAGGCTTTCAAAATTCTGAGCCCGGTGTCGCCCGACTTTTCGGGGTGGAACTGGGTCCCGTATATATTGTTTTTTACTACCGCTCCCGTAACGTTTATACCGCCGTAAGTGGAAAATGCGATCGTGTTTTCGGCACACTCGTTTGCAAAATACGAGTGAACATAGTATACATACTCGCCCTTATCCACATATTTAAAAATCGGGTCCTTCCTTGTTATGACAAGCTCGTTCCATCCCATGTGCGGTATCTTGACTCCTTGGGCCACTCTATTTTCCATCGGTACGACCTTGCCCTTTATCAGGGAAAGTCCTTCGTGCTCTCCGTATTCATAGGAAAGCTCAAAAAGCAGCTGCATACCGAGGCATATTCCGAGAAACGGCTTGCCGCCCAGCGCCTCGCTTGTCAGCATAGGAACAAGTCCCGCATTCTCGAGCTTGTTTTTTGCGTCGGAAAAGGCTCCGACCCCGGGCAGTATTATTTTATCCGCCCCTCTTATTTTTTTGCTGTCGGCCGTGATTTCGCTTTGAAAGCCCAAATATTTCAACGAGCTTGACAGGGAAAAGAGATTTCCCACTCCGTAATTAATTATAGCTATCATAAAAGTCCCTTGGTGGAGGGTATCTCCCCTCCGAGCGTTTTATCCTCAAAAACCGCTTTGCACAGCGCTCTTCCCGCAGCCTTGAATATTCCCTCAATTATATGGTGCGTGTTTTTGCCCTCCAACTGCTTTATGTGCAGCGTTATTCTCGCATGTCTGACAAAGGAGATCCAAAACTCCTCAACAAGCTCAGTGTCAAAGGTCCCGACATGCGCGTTCGGGATTCTGACGTCAAAATTCAGATACTCTCTGCCGCTTATGTCGGCAGAGGCGAGGATAAGCGCCTCGTCCATAGGCAACAGCACGCTGCCGTACCTTGATATTCCTCTCTTTTGGCCAAGCGCTTTGTCAAAGGCGTCTCCGAGCACTATACCCACGTCTTCAACCGTGTGGTGATAGTCGACATAGGTATCCCCCTTGCAACGCACGGTAAGTCCCATCCTTCCGTGCTTTGCAAAAAGCTCGAGCATATGGTCCAAAAAGCCGCATCCAGTGTCTATATCGACCTCACCGCCCTCAAGTGATAACTTAAGATCGATATCCGTCTCCCTTGTGGTCCTCTTTATTTCGGCGCTTCTCACTTATTCTTTCCTTTCGCATTCGCACAGTATTTCTTTTACCGCGGCAATGAGCGCGTCCATTTGCTCCCTGTTGCCAACGGTTATTCTTACAAAGTTTTCAATCCTGCGATCTCCCAAATACCTAACGAGTATCCCGCGCTCCTTCAGCTTATTATAAAGCTCCCTTCCGCTGACTGTGTCGCTTTCGGCAAGCAGGAAATTCGCCCTTGAGTCAAGCACCCTAAAGCCTATTGCTTCAAGAGCGCCCTTTGTGTATTCTCTGTTTTCTATCACCTTTTGCACGCAGCTTTTCATGTAATCGGTATCGAGCATCGCCTCACGTCCCGCAATTATTGACAGGCGGTTTATGTTGTACGGGTTAAAGGAGTATTTCATGGTGTTTATGTCGTTTATCAGATTACATTCGGCAATGGCAAAGCCCACTCTCGCGCCCGCGAGGCTGCGCGACTTGGAAAATGTCTGAACGGCAATTACATTGTCATATTTTTTGGTCAGCTCTACCGCGCTCGTACCCGCAAAATCCATGTACGCCTCGTCTATAACCACAAGTCGGGAGCGATCCTGCAAAATAAGCGCTTCGACATCGCCCTTTTCAAGGAGTATTCCCGTTTGTGCATTGGGGTTTGCTATTATCACATTGTCCTTTATGTCCTTATAATCCTCAATCCTGATTTTAAAATCCTTATCAAGTGGGATCACGCGGTGCGCCACGCCGAACATGCTTGCAAAAACGGGATAAAAACCGTATGTTATATCGGGAAAAGCCATGCCTTTTTTTTGATCGCAGAAAGCATTGAAAATGAAGGCGAGTATCTCGTCAGAGCCGTTGCCCACCGCTATGTTTTCCGCCCTCACGCCGTACACCGAGCTTATTGCCTCGACAAGAGCGCTTGCGCTCGGGTCGGAATAAAGGTTCAGCTTTGAACGCTCGTCCCTATTAAGCGCCCTTATAACTCCCTCGCACGGGGGAAAAGGAGACTCGTTGGTATTAAGCTTTATATACTCTCTGTTCTTTGGCTGTTCACCCGGAACATAAGGCGTAAGTCCGTTAAATTTATCGGAAAAAAATCTGCTCAAAACAAATCACATCCTCATTTTTTTGCGACGTCCTCGTACCGCGCCTCCACCGCTTTTGCGTGAGCGCCGAGGCCCTCTGCCCTTGCAAAGGCCGCAACATCCTTATATACCTTTTCAAGAGCATCGTCACCGTAGTATATGTACTGGGTCTTTTTTACAAAATCGTCAACTGACAGAGCGGACGCAAAGCGGGCGCTCCCTCCGGTGGGTAAAGTGTGGTTTGGACCCGCAAAATAGTCGCCCAGCGGCTCGGGAGAGTATTTACCTAAGAAAACGGAACCGGCGTTTTCTATCTTATCAAGATATTTAAACGGGTCTTCGACGCACAACTCAAGATGCTCGGGGGCAATGCGATTTGCTATTTCAATCGCCTTTTCAATACTGTCGGCGACAATTATCTTACCGTTTGTATCAATGGATTCCCTTGCAATATCCTGCCTTTCAAGCCTTGCAAGCTGTTTTTCAAGCTCGTCCCTTACCTTAAGGGCAAGCGAACTGCTGCTGGTCACAAGCACGGCGCTTGCAAGTCTGTCATGCTCGGCTTGGGAGAGCAGATCGCAGGATATGAGCTTTTCGTCACCCGTTTCGTCCGCGATTATGAGTATTTCGCTGGGGCCCGCTATCATGTCGATGCCGACACGTCCAAAAACATGCTTTTTGGCAAGCGCCACATAGATATTACCGGGACCGACTATTTTGTCGACCTTCGGAACGCTTTCGGTCCCGAACGAAAGAGCCGCAATAGCCTGCGCTCCTCCGCATTTGATTACAGTGTCTACTCCGCAAAGCTTTGCGGCGACAAGTATCTCGGGTTTGATTTTTCCGCTGCCCTTTTGAGGCGGGGTCGTCATGATTGTCCTTTTCACACCTGCAAGCTTTGCCGGGATCGCGTTCATAAGCACCGTCGAAGGGTAGGCGGCGCTTCCGCCCGGCACATATATGCCCGCCCTTTCAATCGGAGTTATCTTTTGGCCGAGTATGATTCCATCCTCTTTTTTGATTTCAAAACCTGAACGAAGCTGGCTTTTGTGGTAGAACTCTATGTTTTCCTTAGCCTTCTTCAATATCCTTATAAAGTCGCTGTCAACAATCTTAAAAGCCTCCTCAATCTCGCTCTCGCTTACGATAAGTGAAGTGAGCTTTACGCCATCAAACATTTCGCCATACTTAAACAGCGCCTTATCCCCGTTTTTGCATACATCGTCGATTATCGCCTTCACCTTTTCCTCGTATTCGGGATACGAGGTTATCTGCCTATTCAGCACCGACTCGCCGTCGATATTTTTATCAATTATTCTGATCATAACCTAAAACTCCGCACTGCGGCTTCCTTTCATAAAACGCAAATTAAAAACATAATACAAAGCAAATCGGTCATTCAAAGCGGCTGCGGCTTCTCAACATACCGACTATACGCTCTATCTCCTGAGATTTAAAGTTGCAGAGCGCCTTGTTGGCAATAAGACGAGCGCTTATTTGCAGTATACTTTCTATAACCTCAAGATTATTCTCTTTGAGCGTTGCCCCTGTTTCAACTATATCCACTATCACATCGGAAAGAGATGTCAGCGGCGCTATCTCAATTGAGCCGTAAAGCTTAATAATCTCTATTTCCCGATTTTTTGACATGTAATAATTTTTGGCTATATTTGGAAACTTCGTGGCGACTCTGAGGGGTCTGTCGGGGTCCTCTCTGTAACCGATGGGGGCGGCGACGCACATACGGCATTTTCCAAATCCGAGGTCAAGCAACTCGTATAAATCGGGCTCCTGCTCAAGTATTACATCCTTTCCCGCGACGCCTATGTCGGCGGCGCCGTATTCCACATATATCGGAACGTCGGTCGGCTTGACAAGCAGATACCTTACGCCGTTTTTTTCATTTTCAAATATCAGCTTTCGGTTGTCGCTAAGTATCTCGGGACACTCGTATCCGATATCGGCGAGCATGTCATATACTTTCATTCCAAGTCTGCCTTTCGGCAGTGCAATATTCAGCATTTTTACACTATACTTTCCTTTCGCGTTATTTGCCCGATTTTCGGAGATCTATAACCTCGCGGCAGCGCAGACCCTTGGGGAAAAGCGCTTCGACACGGACGCTTTTTCCGCTTTCTCTTATCCTGTCCGCCAAATCCGCCGTTTCCTTCACGCTGTTTATCCTTTCATCGTAAAGAATGAGCGTATCCACATCGTACTTAGGTCTCTCCTCATAATAGGCGTTTAGCTCGTCAAGCGAGAGCGCAAAGCCCGCTCCGCAGTTCTTTGAAAACTTGCGCGCCATTTTGTCGTAAAAGCCTCCGCTGAGTATGGCGCGTGGTATCCTTTTAACATAACCGCAGAACACGGGGCCGTTATAATAGGAAATATTATTAATAAGCGTAAAGTCGATCCTGATTTTTTCCGGATTTTTGATATTTTGCACGATGCTTCGAAGATTCTTCAACGCCTGCTCCATTCTTGCGTTTTTTACAAGTGAGGCGGCCATGTCAAGCGTTTCCTCCTTGCCCGCCGACTGCATGACAAGCAGTGAAAAGGAGTTGGCATATCCTTCATCCATTTTACATTCCACAAGCTTGTCCTTGAGCTCGTGGGCGTTTTTTGAGACAATAAACGAAAGCAGCTTTTCCCGTGAATCGGTATCAAGCGCACTTATTGTATCAAGAACTCCCAAAACATACTCCATGTCCGATATACAGAGTATATAATCCTCATCGACCGCCTCAAGGCTTTTTTGGGCAAGCTCGCATATTTCGGAAAGGGTAACCCCTCCCGGCGAGTCGATGACTTCAAGCCCGAGCTGCTCTATCTCGCGGTACTGCATGCTGCGCTTATCAAGACGGCAGACGTTTTCCCTGTAGTACACCTTTTGCGAGGCTTCCTTGTTCTTCGCGTTTTTGAGTATCGACAAGGTTATATCGGGCTTCAGCGCCATCAGCTTTCCGCCCGGGTCGTTGAATGTGAGAATGTGATCGCTGTTTAAAAAGTATTTGTTTTCAAGATAAAGCGAATACTCTTCAAACTTTCTCATAGAAAATCTTTCATATCCGTAGCTCTCGTAAACCGAGCTCAAATCAAGATAGGTTTGTTCGCTTTTTGTCAGCTTTGCTCTCATAACGCTTTATGTCCTTTTTTGGCAATGATTTTAATCAGACTTTTTCTTGCTTTCAAGATAGCGTCTGAGCAGAGTATTGTATCCTCCGCTGCCATGCTGTATACACCTCGACACACGGCTCAAGGTGGCGCTCGATATCTCGGTGCTTGAAGTTATCTGCGTATATGTCCTTCCGTCGAGCAGCAGCTTAGCGCCCGCAAGCCGCTGTGCCATTTGCTCTATCTCCTTGTATGTGCACAAATCCTCAAGCAACATCCTGAACTCTTCCTCTCCCCTGAGGGAGGCAAGCACCTTGTAAAGCTCGTTTTCTATCTCGCCGCCGTGATGCAATTCCATTTATCTCTTTCCTTTCTGCTTCAGCACTTTATCATTATTATACACTATCGCATTAATGTTGTAAAGTGATAAAGCGAAAAACAAACGATAATACAATATTATCATTTGTTTTTCAAATAAACATCATATTTTTATGTATATTTGGATGCTTTAAATTAAAAACGTTTATCGCGGCAGGCAATTTTATAAATATTTTCCGCATCCTCTTCTCCGAGCGGAAGGAATCCGCCGGTCTTTTTGCCGTTGAGTCCAAGTGTCTTTACAAGATACAAAATATCCGAGGCTGTTGCTCCCAGTTCTTCCAACGAGGTCGGCATACCTATCGACCTTAAAAAGTCGCGAAAGGCTTTGATGCCCGCTCTCGCCGTCGACTCAGGATTGTCATAATCCATAGGACAGCCCCAAACTCGGCATGCCACCTTGCAAAATCGC
This sequence comes from uncultured Clostridia bacterium, assembly GCA_947588825.1. Lineage (GTDB taxonomy): Bacteria > Bacillota > Clostridia > Oscillospirales > CAG-272 > CAKSQF01. The sequence goes on along the minus strand of CANPZU010000015.1, from coordinate 38,868 downwards.
GCTATATCGTGTGCGCAGACATATTCCATCCACGCCGGCATGATGACCGCGAGCCCGGCTCCGTGCGCGCAGTCGGTAAGCGAGGATACCTCATGCTCAAGCCAATGTGAATTCCAGTCCTGTTCCCTGCCCACGCCGCATATGTCATTGTGCGCCACCATGCCCGCCCACATGATATTTGCTCTCGCCTCGTAATCGTCGGGGTCGGCTATCGCCTTGGGAGTTTCGTGTATCATCGCCATGAGTATAGCCTCGCAAAGGCGGTCGGTAGTCTCAACCCGCTTAGTGTTCGTAAAGTACCTCTCAAAGACGTGCGCCATAATATCGGTGGCGCCGCAGGCGGTCTGATACGCGGGCAGAGTCTGAGTGAGGGCGGGATCGAGTATCGAAAACTTCGGACGCAGACATTCTCCGCCGGTTGCCCTTTTTAGCATTCCCTCTTCTTTTGTTATTACGCTGTCCGAACTGCCCTCGCTGCCCGCCGCGGCAATGGTGAGAACGGTGCCCACGGGCAAAGCGCTTGCATTGGCGGTAAGGCTCCTGTCAGCATAAAAATCCCAAAAATCGCCCGCATAAGGCGTTCCGAGGGCTATTGCCTTTGCAGAATCTATGACGCTACCTCCGCCAACCGCCAAGATGAAATCGATCTTTTCGTTTCTGCAAAGCTCGATCCCTTTGTAGACCATGCCGTCTCTTGGATTGGGCTTCACTCCTCCCAGTTCCTTGTAATAAAGCCCTTCCTTTTCAAGAGAAAGCTTGATTTTGTCAATCAGGCCGCTTTTGACAGCCGAAACGCCGCCGTAGTGAATGAGAACACGGCTCCCGTAAAATTTTTTTATGTATTTTCCGGCCTCGTTTTCCCTCTCTTTGCCAAAGACAAAATACGTTGGGCTGTAGAATGTAAAATCGTTCATGATCCGCCTCTTTTCCTTAATCCTTAATATGATATAATTATTTATAACTTTTTGTTTTTCAAAGTATCTAAGCAAGACGGTCAAACGTCGCTTTGCCCATTTCCCTTGCCTTTGCGGTAAACCCTGCCCAAGCACAATGCGTAAATTGTACGAGCGCCCATGGATTTTAGTATGTCGGCGCAGGCGCAAAGGCTTGCGCCCGTCGTCACGATATCGTCGTACAAAATAACGTTTCTTGAGTTTATTGTAAGCAATGCATCATTCCTTGCCCGGTAACTGAAACGGGCGTTTTCAAGGCGTTCAACAAAGTCAAGGCTTTTCTGTTCGGTTCCTCCGACTCGCTTTATCGCCCCGACACACTCGATATCAAAACGCTTTGCAAGCTCCCTGGCGCATATAAGCGACTGATCGACCCCTGTCTTTATTACCTTCTCCCTGCTTCTTGGCACATAGGTAATTACCGTGTTTTTAAAGCTTTTCAAGTGAGCGCGCACCGTCGCTTCAAGCTCGTCTGCAACAAATTTGTTTACAAATTTGTAGTTGTGATCCTTGCAGCAAAGCACAAGCGACGCAGTCACCGATTTGACCGTCGGGTCGTATTCACACAGGTGGAAGCTCTTTTTGATCTTGCTTTTGGCTCGCGGCGGGACGCACTCACATTCCTCGACCTTTTTAAAGCAGTCCTTACAGATCGAATGTTTCTCCTCCTCCCAAAGCTCACGGCACTCCGGGCACAGAGGGACGGTCTCTCGGTAATTAAGGAGCTTTTCGCAGTGTACGCAAAAGGGAGGAAAAAGCAGTCCGAGAATGTTGTCGAAGGTCTTTCTAACGGTGTTTATCATTGTAAAAACCTCTTAATCGTCATCGGGCGTAAGCATATAACAAAGCCCTGTGTATCTTCCCGTCTGACGGACATTATTGACCATAGATGCCACTACCGAGGCCCTGCCCACGAGAATTACCATTTTTTGTGCACGAGTCACCGCAGTATACAGCAAATTTCGCGTCAAAAGTCGCGGAGAATAGGAATACATAGGAAGTATGACGACCGGATATTCGCTTCCCTGACTCTTGTGGACGGTTATGGCGTAGGCGTGTTCGAGCTCTTCGAGCATACTGAATTCATATTCGGCTATTCGGTCGTCAAAATCGATAATCATGCTTTCGGTTTGGTCATCTATACGCACGATCCTGCCTATGTCTCCGTTGAATATTCCAACTCCTTCCTCGCCGTCTTTCTTCCACGCGATGTCGTAATTGTTTTTCACCTGCATCACCTTGTCTCCCTCTCGGAAAAGCGTACCGCGGAAAAGCCTTTCTCTTTTGCCCTTTTGAGGGGGATTTTGCACCGATTGAAGCAGGAGATTGAGGGGCTGAGTGCCGGCGATTCCCTTTTTGGAGGGCGTTATCACCTGGATTTCACTCCTTATTTTCTCTCCGTACTTTTTGGGCAACCTGTTGAGGCAGAGATCGGCGATTGTTTGTGGAATGAGCTGCTCGTCCTCTCTTGAAATAAAAAAGAAGTCGCCCCTTTTGTCGTCAAGTATAGGAAGCTCTCCGCAGTTTATCGCGTGCGCGTTTGTCACAATACGGCTTTCCCGCGCCTGACGGAATATCTCGGTAAGACGCACCGTGCAAAAGCGTTCGCTTTCTATTATGTCGCAGAGCACGTTTCCCGCGCCCACCGAGGGGAGCTGATCCGAGTCGCCGATTAGTATCAGCCGCGAGCCCGGCTTTATCGCCTTTAAAAGGGACGCCATCAGCATACTGTCAACCATCGATGACTCATCGATGATAATAAGCTGTTCGTCAAGCAAATTCTTTTCATCACGCATGAACACCGGCCGGTCTTCCTCGCCCGCATACTTCATCTCAAGCATACGGTGAATGGTCTTTGCCTCGTGTTGGGTCGCCTCGGACATTCGTTTGGCCGCTCTTCCCGTGGGAGCGGCAAGTGCAATTTCAAGTCCCATACGTTCGGCTATATTGATTATAGCCCTGATAATTGTAGTTTTTCCCGTTCCGGGCCCGCCCGTCAGTATCATCACGCCGTTTGATATTGCGTACCTTATCGCTTTTTTTTGCAGCGGAGCGTATTCTATCTGCTCCCCCGCCTCCACAAATGCTATAAGCCTGTCTATATCCTCTATGCCGTCCTTTGAACACAGTCGATCAAGCAGCTCAAGCTTTAACGCTATGAAGCGCTCCGCCTCATAGTACTCCTTCAAATACACGCAATTGGTATTTTTATATATTACCGTCTTGAGACCGCTTATTCCCTTGTCATAAACCTGCTTTACCCTGCTCTCCTCGACTCCGAGAATGGAGGCGGCAAGAGGCACAAGCCTATGCTCCGGGATAAACATATGCCCGTTTTGCGTTGCGCTTGCAAGGAGCGCGTGCTTTATTCCCGCCGCTATACGCTTGTCGCAGGAGCTATCATATCCTATCGACATGGCGTATGAGTCAGCCTTTTCAAAGCCTATGCCGTATATTTCCTCGCACAGCAGATATGGGTTGTCATCTATCACATCGGCGGCGCCGCTCCCCCATTTTTTGTATATTTTGAGTATGGTGGCGGGTCCAAAATGATCCCTAAAGCGTACCATAAGACTTCTCATTCCGAATTGACGGACAAAGTCCTCGTGTATCGCTTCCGCCTTTTTCGGGCTTATGCCGGGAATGTCCGAAAGATAGCTTTGATGGTGCTCGATAATATCAAAGGTGTCCTCGCCGAACTTAGAAACTATTTTCCTTGCGGTCGATTCGCCCACTCCCCTTACCGCGCCGGAAGCAAGGTACTTGTACATTGCCTCGGCGTTCACGGGGATTTCCTTTTCGTAAGTCTCGACCTTGAACTGAAGACCGTACGAGGGATGGGTCTCCCACTTTCCCGTCACCTTTACCGCCTCTCCGGCGCTTATGTAGGGGAGTATGCCGACAATAGTCACTTCTTCTCCCCCGACATCAATCTGGCAAACACTGTAGCCGTTGTCACTGTTTTGGTATGTGACTCTTTCGACCGTTCCCTCAAGGACAGCCGCCGCCTCGTCCCCTTTTCCCTTTTCGGGTGCGTTTATATCTTTTATGTCCACAGCCGCAGCGCTTTACCTCCTTTTGTTTTAATCTTTGAGCCGATCTTTCAAGTATATCTATTATATCATGAAGCAGCGTATAGCCGCCGTAAACGCAGAGTATCGACACCGCGATCTCAAAAACAGTATGCAGCACAGAATATCACCTATAACATTCTATGCCGCATCTGAGCTTTTGACTTTACACCGCTTCAAAAGCTTTCTTTATGGTATATGCAATGGTATCCGCAAGGTCTGTCTTTTCCCAGTATACGCCGAGTTCTTCTCTGCCCATGTGTCCGTATGAGGCAAGAGGGGCGTAAATAGGCTTCCTGAGACCGAACTTCTCGATTATTGCCGCAGGTCTCAGGTCAACAAGCTCTGCAAGCACTTTGGCAATGAGCTCGTCGGGGTATTTTGACGTGCCGAAAGTGTCGACCATAAGCGAGACCGGCCGGGCCACGCCTATCGCATAGGCAAGCTGTATCTCGCATTTTTTTGCTATCTTTGAGGCGACCACATTCTTTGCAAGATACCTTGCCGCGTATGCCGCCGTTCTGTCAACCTTTGTCGGATCCTTGCCTGAAAAGGCGCCGCCACCGTGTCTGCCATATCCGCCGTAAGTGTCGACAATTATTTTGCGTCCGGTAAGACCGCTGTCGCCCATCGGGCCGCCGATAACAAAACGGCCGGTGGGATTAATGTATATTTTGGTTTTTTCGTCGATCAAATAAGCGGGAACGGTCTTTTTTATCACATGCTTTGTAATATCCTCCTCGATTCTATCGTGTGAGACATCGGGGTCGTGCTGAGAGGAAATCACTACCGTATCTACGCGTATCGGCCTGTCCCCGTCATACTCCACCGTCACCTGTGTCTTTCCGTCGGGGCGAAGATAGTCAAGTTTACCGCTCTTTCTCACTTTTGTAAGTGCCATTGCAAGCTTGTGAGCAAGCGATATGGGAAGGGGCATAAGCTCGGGCGTCTCATCGCATGCGTAACCGAACATCATTCCCTGATCTCCTGCGCCAATTTCGTATAAGCTGTCCTCGCCGTTTTTTGCCTCCAAACTTCTGTCAACTCCCATGGCGATGTCGGAAGATTGAGTGTGAACGGCGCTTATCACTGCGCAGGTCTCGCAGTCAAAACCGTACTTTGCCCGGTCGTATCCGATGTTTTTTACAACTTTTCGAACGATCTCGTCATACTTGACCGAGGCAGTCGTGGTTATCTCGCCCATTATATATATAAGTCCGGTTGTCGCCGTGGTCTCGCACGCCACCCTTGCGTTCGGATCGTTTTTAAGTATTTCGTCAAGTATCGAATCGGATATAATATCGCAAATTTTATCGGGATGTCCCTCGGTTACCGATTCGGATGTAAACAGCCTTTTCATATTATTTTCCTTTCCCTTTGACAGAGCGATACAGTTTCGGCGTCCACTCCGTGGACGCCGAAAGCTCTCATCTCCACGGAATTGGCACCTTGCATAACGCAGGTTGCCGTGACTTCACAGGGCCAGTCCCTCCATCACTCTTGATAAGATATTTTATTTTTTCTTATTATGAATTTATTATATCACAACGGTTTGGTCTTTGCAATAGCTTCTATATCAAAAAGGATAAAAATCCGAGAATTCCGTAGCTTATGAGGGTCATTATCACCCCGGCGCTCAGTACGCCGAGCACTATCGCCGCTATGGCTTTATAAAACCTTGTGTTAATAAGAGCCGCGACAAGCGAACCGGTCCATGCCCCCGTTCCGGGAAGAGGAATCGCAACAAAAAGGAAAAGTCCCCAAAATGAGTATTTTTCTATCTTTTCCTTGTGCTTATCAGCTTTTTTTTCAAGCCAAAGAGACACCTTGCAAAGGTGCGGGATTTTATTCATCCACTTAAGTATAGCGCGAATAAAGAGGAGAATAAAAGGCACCGGGATGAGATTTCCGACAACCGCGATTATGTAGGACTGCCAAAAGGGCAGCCCGAGCGCCGCGGCAAGAGGTATCCCGCCGCGAAGCTCTATTATAGGAATCATGGAGCAGAAAAAAACGCAAAACTCCCGTCCCAAAAATTCAAGAAAAAAGTGTTCTATAGCTTCAACCATTTCGTTGATGTTTCCTTAGTTTTATATATCCCGTATCCCGAAAGCAATTATCGAGTCTTATTTGCTCCAAAAATCTATGTTGCCCTTGAGGAAAACAAGGCAAATAACAAATCCGATTGCAATAAACAAAACGGAAAGAACAAGCATCAAAACAGACTTTGAAGAAAACGCCTTTTGCCCTTCGTCCGCCTTTCCAAAGCTTTCAAGTCCGATCACTTTCGCTCGCTTAAGAGCGGTTGAAACAGGCTTGTAAAGCGCTGCAACAAGTCCCGCATTGAGAATCGATTTTGCAAGATTAAATGGGAGCAGAAGAGTGGGAATAAGACCTATAACGGCGTCGACTGTCGTATGCATGAAATAAGGTGTAACAATCAGATTTGCCGCCATCATGCAGACGGTCATCGACACAACCGAGGTGCATATGCCGACAATTGCAAAGACAAAATTCCGTCTGCGGCTGTAAATCAGCGCTGCCGGAAGGCAGAAAGCCACAGAGGAAATGAAGTTCATTATAAGACCGTAAACTCCGGTGTCGCTTATTGTTGCAAGCTCTATAACTGCCACAATCATCGGCATGACGATAGCGTAAACAGGACCGCAAATCATTGCGCCTATAAGCAGCACGGCGTCTTTAAAGTCAAGAGTCAAAAACTGTACGCCGATATGCACCACAAAGGTCATCGCATATGCAAGCGCAGAAAATACGGCCGCAATGGCCAGCTTTTTAATTTTAAGTATATTTGCTGTAGTATTCATTTCAATCTCCCTTCAAATCGGTTTTGCTTTAAGGGAAATGAAAAAAGAAATCGTGAAAGAGATTACCTTTTCTCATCCGGACTATACCGTCGGTACGGGAATTTCACCCGTTCAGCCTAAGCGCGCGGACTTTACCGCCGATGTGGATTTTCACCAACCCCCAAAGTTAATCGTAAACTATGATGATTCTATTATGTAATTATATAAAATAAAATGTAAATTGACAAAAGCAAAGCGGACAGAATTTACCGCCCGCCTTGCTTTTGAAGTAATGCGGGTAAAATACCCGAAACTGATTTACGGCTTATGCGAGGATATCGGAAACGACGCCGGAACCGACTGTTCTGCCGCCCTCACGGATAGCAAAACGCAGTCCCTTCTCAATCGCGATGGGAGTGATAAGCTCAACGGTGAGATTTACATTGTCACCGGGGCGGCACATCTCAACATCTGCAGGAAGAGAAATGGTACCTGTAACGTCGGTTGTTCTGAAATAGAACTGAGGTCTGTAGCCTGCGAAGAAGGGACCGTGACGTCCGCCTTCCTTCTCGGTCAGAACGTAAACCTGTCCGACAAACTTTGTGTGGGGGTTTATCGTTCCGGGTGCACAGAGAACCTGTCCTCTTTCAATCTCGTTTTTTGCGATACCGCGAAGAAGTGCGCCGATGTTGTCTCCCGCCTCGGCAAGGTCCATAAGCTTATGGAACATCTCAACACCTGTAACGGTTGTTTTCTTTCTCTCTTCGGTGAGACCGATAATCTCGACAACGTCTCCAACCTTAACCGTTCCGCGCTCTACTCTACCTGTAGCAACGGTTCCGCGTCCGGAAATGGAGAACACGTCCTCAACAGGCATAAGGAACGGAAGATCAGACTTTCTGTCGGGTGTGGGGATATAAGTGTCAACCGCGTGCATAAGCTCAAGAATAGGAGCGTATGCGGGATCGGAAGGATCCTTTGAGGGGCACTCAAGGGCGTTGCGGGCAGATCCGCGAATGATAGGCGTCTCATCGCCGGGGAAGTCATACTCGGAAAGGAGCTCTCTGACTTCCATTTCGGCAAGATCAAGCAGTTCTTCGTCGTCAACAAGGTCTGTCTTGTTCATGAAAACAACAATTGCGGGAACGCCCACCTGACGTGCAAGAAGCACATGCTCACGTGTCTGCTGAAGAGGTCCGTCGGTACCGGCGACAACGAGGATCGCACCGTCCATCTGAGCGGCACCCGTAATCATATTCTTGACATAGTCCGCGTGCCCGGGGCAGTCAACGTGCGCGTAGTGACGCGCTTCTGTTTCGTACTCAACGTGTCTTGTGTTGATTGTGATTCCTCTTGCTTTCTCTTCGGGTGCGTTATCGATTTGGTCGTAAGCCATGAACTCGATATTGCTGTTTGAAAGGGAAAGTGTCTTTGTGATCGCTGCGGTAAGTGTTGTTTTGCCGTGGTCAACATGTCCGATAGTACCAATGTTGACATGCGGTTTGGTTCTCTCAAACTTAGCTTTTGCCATTGTGATTTTCCTCCAAAATTTTTAGTTATTTTATTTTGATTTAATTAAATTGTTTATTATTGCTTCTTGCCCGCTATTATATCGTCCATTATCGACTTCGGAACCTCGGAAAAATGACTCGGTTCCATAGAATACTGCCCTCTTCCCTGCGTTTTGCTGCGAAGGTCGGTAGCATATCCGAACATCTCGGCAAGAGGAACCATCGCGACTATTTCATGAGCGCCCGATATAGGCTCCATGGATTGTATTTGTCCGCGGCGGCTGTTGAAATCTCCTATGACGTCTCCAAGATAATCCTCGGGAGTGATGGTGACAACCTTCATAATAGGCTCGGTAATGACGGGACTTGCCTTCTTCATCGCGTCCTTGAACGCCATTGAACCCGCGATCTTGAACGCCATCTCCGAAGAGTCGACCTCGTGATACGAACCGTCGTAAAGAGTGACTTTGACGTCAACAACGTTATATCCCGCCAGTACTCCGGCCGTCATAGCGCCCTGAATACCTGCGTCGACGGCGGGAATGTATTCCTTTGGAATAGCGCCGCCCACCACTTTGTTGATAAACTCATAGCCCTTTCCGGGTTCGTTGGGCTCAATTGTGATCTTGACGTGACCGTACTGGCCCTTACCGCCGGACTGACGCGCATATTTGGTGTCCGAATCGGCGCTCTTTTTTATGGTCTCCTTGTAAGATACCTGCGGCTTACCTATATTTGCCTCCACCTTGAACTCACGCAGAAGTCTGTCAACGATAATTTCAAGATGAAGCTCGCCCATTCCGGCGATAATGGTCTGACCCGTTTCCTCGTCGGTGTAGGTTCTGAACGTCGGGTCTTCTTCGGCAAGCTTGGAAAGCGCTATACCCATTTTCTCCTGACCGGCCTTGGTCTTCGGCTCGATAGCGACTTTGATAACAGGCTCCGGGAATTCCATGGACTCGAGTATAACAGGATCGGATTCGGCGCACAAGGTGTCGCCCGTAGTGGTGTTTTTAAGTCCCACGACCGCGGCAATGTCACCCGAGTAACACTCCTCGATATCCTTTCTCTCGTTGGCATGCATCTGAAGTATCCTGCCAAAGCGCTCTCTGACTTTCTTGACCGAGTTGTAAACGGTCGTTCCCGCTAAGACGGTACCCGAGTAAACGCGGAAAAAGGTGAGCCTTCCCACATAAGGATCCGTCATAATCTTGAACGCAAGCGCTGAAAAAGGCGCGTTGTCATCGGAATGACGCTCAACCTCGTTTTCCCCTTCGTCACGTCGAGGATCTATACCCTTTATGGCGGGGATGTCGACGGGAGCCGGCATGTAGTCCACAACCGCATCAAGCAGCTTCTGCACTCCCTTATTTCTGTATGACGTTCCGCAAATAACGGGAACTATCTCGTTGCTTATTGTAGCCCTTCTGAGCGCCGCCTTGAGCTCGTCTACCGTGATCTCCTCGCCCTCAAGGTATTTCATTGTAAGGTCCTCGTCAGTCTCAACGATCGCCTCGATCATTTGCTGCCTGTACTGCTCGGCAATTTCCATCATATTCTCGGGTACCGGTTCGACTCTCATGTCTTTTCCCAAATCGTCGTAATAAACGTCCGATTCCATATTCATAAGATCGACAATACCTTTGAACTGATCCTCGGATCCGATAGGAAGCTGGATCGGTACGGCATTTGCTTTAAGACGCTCACGGAGCATCTTGACACAACGGAAAAAGTCGGCTCCCATTATGTCCATTTTGTTGACGTATACCATTCTCGGTACACGGTATTTGTCCGCCTGACGCCAAACCGTCTCTGACTGCGGCTCAACGCCGCCCTTTGCGCAGAGTACAGTTACAGAGCCGTCAAGCACACGAAGTGAACGTTCTACCTCAACGGTAAAGTCGACATGCCCGGGGGTATCTATTATGTTTATACGATTTCCCTTCCAATAGCAGGTCGTCGCGGCGGAGGTTATGGTGATTCCTCTTTCCTGCTCCTGCTCCATCCAGTCCATTGTCGCTCCGCCGTCGTGAACCTCACCCATCTTGTGTGTCTTACCCGTATAAAAGAGTATTCTTTCGGTAGTCGTGGTCTTTCCCGCATCGATATGCGCCATTATACCTATATTACGGGTATTTTCAAGAGAGTATTCTCTCGGCATATTTTCAGTGTCTCCTTAAAACTCAATAACTCAATAACTCAGTATCTGATGTGCGCAAAAGCCTTGTTGGCTTCGGCCATTCTGTGTGTTTCTTCCTTCTTCTTAAATGCTCCGCCCATGCTGTTGGCAGCATCCATTATCTCGGCTGCAAGACGTTCGGCCATCGTCTTTTCACTGCGCTGTCTCGAATAAGTTCTAAGCCAGCGAAGACCCAAAGTCTGTCTTCTTGCGGGTCTTACCTCCATAGGCACCTGATAGGTCGAACCGCCCAAACGGCGGGCCTTGACCTCAAGCACCGGCATTACATTCTCAAGAGCAGCAGTGAACACTTCAAGGGGGTTCTTCTCGGATTTCTCTTCTACGATCTTGAAAGCATCGTATACTATTTTCTGAGCGACGCCCTTCTTGCCGTCGTACATGATGTTATTGATGAGTTTTGTCACCAATGTAGATCCGTACAGCGGATCCGGCAATACTTCTCTTTTGGAAATTTGTCCTCTTCTCGGCACTTTAACTTCCCTCCTTCATTAAAAATATGATATCATAGGTACTCGAAAGATTTCTTCCGCAGTGCAGGACACAGCTTGTCAGATAAAACAATAAACATTGTGATAATCAGCAAAAAACTCTGTGTGCACAAACGATAAAAAAACCGATTTACCTTTCCATGCCGCTTACTTCTTTGCGGCCTTGGGTCTCTTAGCGCCGTACTTTGAACGGCCTTGTCTGCGCGCGTCGACGCCCTGTGTGTCAAGGGTGCCGCGAATGATGTGATATCTCACACCGGGCAGGTCACGGACTCTTCCGCCTCTTATCAGTACAACAGAGTGTTCCTGAAGATTGTGTCCGATCCCGGGAATATAGGTCGTGACCTCAAGTCCGTTGGTAAGTCTCACTCTCGCTATCTTACGTATGGCGGAGTTAGGCTTCTTAGGGTTGGTGGTCGAAACCTTGGTACATACTCCTCTCTTTTGGGGAGCGCTTTGGTCGGTCGGCTTGTTGCTCAATGAGTTAAAGCCCTTCTGAAGCACCGGAGCCTTAGACTTGTATACTGACTTTTTTCTTCCCTGCTTAACCAGTTGGTTAAATGTAGGCATTATTGCACCTCCTATTCTTGCTGATTTTACGCTGTTTATCGCTTTGTCCGACTGTGATATGCGGCCGATGCCGTCCAAAAGGACAGACTTAATCACATTAAGACTAAATTATTATACCACCGTCGTTTTGAATTGTCAAGTATTGTTTATTATATGAGTAATATTCTACATTTTGCACAAAAACATGCCTTTGTATGTACCAATATTACAGTAATTTTTTATGTTTATTTCAGCTATTTGACCAAACAAAAAGGACTTGAGGGAACGTTTTGTTTTGCATATGATTAAAAAATCCGAATAAAATAATAAAAACGCCGTGCCTGTCAAGACGTTTGGACACTTTAAAGGATCGACTTGAAGCCGCCGCGGCTTTCAAACAGAATCTATAAGTCTGTTTTCCTCCGTCTTTTTCTTTTTAAAAATCCAAACCGCAAAATAAAAGATCTCGCAAAAAATCCCGCAATATAACGCTCCAACGGGGCTGACGCAAAAACTGCGTCAGCCCCGATATTTATTTAAATCTTTTAAATCTTTAAAAAGGAATTATGCTTCCGGCATTCCGTCGGGATAAACCTTATTGGTGTACCAGTCGCGATATTGCTTATTAAACGCATAGACGTCGGTCGTTCTGTTAGACACACCGTATATAACGTACTGATTGTTTGTCAGCCATCTTTCGATTGTGGTAAGGAACGCGCCTATATCGGCAATGTCGCCGGTGCTTGTATCGACCGCGCTGCCAAACTCTCTCATCTTGACCCACAACTCGTCATACAGCAGCTCAAGTTGGAGTGCGGCCTCCTTAACGGTGATTCCGTTTTGGATCTCCGGGTTGTATGTATTCACGGTATCGTACTTAAGAGAAAACCCGATGTTGGGAGAAAAGTGAGCTTCTCTTGACGCATTCTTTGCAAGCTCCCAATCGTTTGCCGAGTAGAGCAGTTCTTCCTCTGTCATATCGGTGTTCTGCCATACGAGGAAGAGGTTGCCCGTCTTATACATATCCATGGAATATGTGTAGTATGCGCCGGTGTTGTTTCCGTTTTCGTCCTCTACAGGGGTGGAGACTCTTGTCACCATGCCGTTCTCGTCGCGAGTGTAAGTAACGTTCTCAACGCCGTAAAGGAGCATGTTCCTGATTTCGGGGTTGGTATTAATCATATTGATTATTTCGGTGCATCGATCGACCTCGGAGGTGTAAGAGCTCACGGCAAACATCGAAGCGTAAACCTCGGAAGTCTCCGCTATCGGTCCTCTGTGGCGAACCACATAGTACTCATCCTCGTATTCCTCGGGAAGCTCGCTCGTACCGGTGATATATGCCGCCCCAAATTTTTTGTCAAAATCGACGGTCTTCGTGTATATGGGATAATCGCCGTTTATGGAAGCGAACGAGTTAATCGTTGTAAGAATCGTTCTGATATCCTCAAGCATCAAAATGTTAGAGGGTGCGAAAGCGGTCTCCTCGTCAATAACGGCTCCCTCGGTTATGTAGCTTGCAACGACGGAAGGTCTGCCGGTGAGGCTTTCAAGTCCCATTTCATTGATATTGTAAAGGGGAATGACGTCCTTTTCGTAGTTGGCGAGATCCACAAGGTACTGACCTATCGAGTTGAGATCGGTGACAAGGTCAATATCATAATTGTATTTAAGGAAGAGCTCCTTGTTGATAAGAAGATATTCGTACTCTCCGTAAAGAGAGTTGGAAGGAATGGCATATTGGGTATCGTTGATTTTGCCGAGATTCATAAGACTCTGAGAAGTGTACTTATTGAGAAGTACCGCATTTCCCGAAGAGGAGTTGAACGCCTCGGACAAATCGGCAATCTGCTCGTTTTGGTAATAGGTGAAAAGCTCGTTATAGTCGCCAACCAGGAATATGTCGATTTGGTTGGGATACGGATCAGGATATACCGTGATTTCTCTGCCGTATTCGTTGACAATAACATCGCTGTCCTTGCCCGCAGAGGACCTCGTGACACCCGCTTCTTTATCAGCTGCTCTTGCGGCAAGCTTTTCCTGAACGACCGATGTATATTCCTCCTCAGAATACAATTGAAGAACTATATGGGTGTTGAATGTCCTTTCGGTAACGTTATTGATAGCATCCTGAACTGCCTGCACACCCTCGGGAGTAGTTTCCTCATTCGTCATCAGTGTCAAAGTGATGGTCATAGGTACGAAAGTGCTTGACTGAGCCACGTTTCCGCCGCCGCCGCAAGCGGTCAACGCAAACAGGGAAACAAGCATTGTGAGGCATAAAAACAAGCTCAAAAGTCTTTTTTTCATGCAAATCCTCCTTGGTTCAAAAGCGAACGTTTATAAGCCGCCGCTTAGATTATTATAAACACTGTTATTTTACAACAAAAAAACGAAAATGTCAAGATGTAATTATAAAATAAGGGAAAATACATAGACGCATAATTTACAGCTTGTTCATCGAACGCAAAAGCTTGCAATTCAAATTAAACAATAATCGTATGCTGTTTTTATGCGTTTTTTACAACTGTTCCGTCAACATATACAAAAAATCAAAAGAATTTTCGTATATACTGACAATTTTTCGACATTACATTATAAACATAAACGGTCACGGATCAAGGTAATCCTTAAGACGTTTTGAACGGCTCGGATGTCTGAGCTTTCTAAGCGCCTTGGCCTCGATTTGGCGTATGCGCTCTCTTGTGATGTCAAACACCTTGCCAACCTCCTCAAGCGTTCTCATTCTGCCGTCCTTAAGGCCGAATCTGAGCATGAGCACCTGCTCCTCGCGCGGGGTCAGGGTATGGAGCACTTCCAAAAGCTGTTCGCGCAGCATGGTCTGAGAAACCGCGTCCGAGGGGGCGGGAGAATCCTCGTCCTGAATAAAGTCGCCAAGGTGGCTGTCCTCCTCCTCGCCTATCGGCATTTCAAGTGAAACCGGGTCAAGCGCGATCTTCATTATTTCACGCACCTTGTCGGGCGGAATATTCATCTCCTCGGCTATTTCCTCAACGCTCGCCTCGTGTCCGTACTGCTGCAAGAGCTTTCGTGACACGCGCGATACCTTGTGTATTGTCTCAACCATGTGAACCGGTATCCTTATCGTCCTTGCCTGATCGGCTATCGCCCTTGTTATCGCCTGTCTTATCCACCATGTTGCGTAGGTGGAAAATTTATAACCCTTGCGGTAATCAAATTTTTCGACCGCCTTCAGAAGGCCGAGATTTCCTTCCTGTATCAAATCAAGAAAAGAAAGTCCCTTGCCCGAGTGACGTTTTGCTATGCTGACAACAAGGCGCAAATTTGCCTCGACAAGCTCGTTTCTTGCAAGCTCGCCTTTTTTGGCGGTCTGCTTTAGAGTTTCAATATACTCACTATCAAGCCCTTCCGGGTTCTTAAGAAGTTCGGCCGCCTGAAATCCTTCGTACATCACGCCCGCAAGCTCCATTTCTCTGTCGCTGTCGAGCAGATTCACCTTTCCTATTTCCTTTAAATACATGCGCACCGGGTCGTCGACCGCAAGGCCCTCCTGAGTGAGCATTTTTTCCATTTCCTCGGCGCTGGTCAGCCTTCCGAGCTCGTTTTCTATCTCCTCGGCGTCATTTTGCATGTACTCGGTGATCTCGATATCCATACCTTCGAGAGTCTCGTATATCCTCTCCATTTGTTCGAGATCAAAATCCTCGTTTTCAAAGGCCTCCATTATTTCGCTGCTTGAAAGGCTGCCCTGTGATTTTCCTCTTTCGATAAGTCCGCTGAGTCCGTTCTTTTTGTCCTCGCTGAGTATACTTTCGTCAAGTCTCATTTATATTCCTCCGCTTTGCTGTTTGGTGCTTATAAGCTGATTTTTCGTGTCGTTGTTTTTAATTATTCCGCGATCGTTTTTCCTCGATTATATCCGCAATATCACGGTTGTTTTTTCTTTGAGCGTCAACAAGCGTCTTTATGCAGTCAAGCAGAATTTCTGTGGTATTTGTACCAACCTGCCTGCGGCTCATCTTGATTTTCTCCAATCGGCTCATCTCGTCGGGAGTCAGCGACTCGCCGAGCATCGACTCGTTAAAGCCGTCGGTCGAAAGATCAAGCATAAGAGAAAACACCTTTTTGCCGAACTCCGTAAAAAAGTCGGAAGGATTGGGAAGCTTTCCTTTTGCAATCATCTGCGGCATGTATTCCGGGTGGAGCAAAAGTATACCGAGTATTGCTTCCTCCGCCTTTGCCGCCCTCGGATTTCGGGCGACGTCGGGATTTATCCTGTCCCCGTACCCTTCGGATGAAGTCATAAGCTTTCTGAACTCGTCCTTTTTTTGTCGGACTTTCATTTTGGATATATTTTCTTCAACGTCGTGCCTTATCGCCTCAGGAGAAAGAGAAAGCATATTTGCCACTTTGTGAATGTAAACTTCTCTTTGTGAGGCGCCGGAAAATTCGGAAATAAGCTGTACCGCCTTGGTAAGGATCTTTATCTTACCGTCGCCCGTACTTGAATCTTCGTTTGCCATAATGGAATCAAGGCGAAAAT
Organism: uncultured Clostridia bacterium; assembly: GCA_947588825.1. Classification (GTDB taxonomy): domain Bacteria; phylum Bacillota; class Clostridia; order Oscillospirales; family CAG-272; genus CAKSQF01. The sequence goes on along the minus strand of CANPZU010000015.1, from coordinate 22,767 downwards.
CAAATTCGCTTCTGCTTTTTGTCAGCAGATTCGCAAATGCATCGGCTCCGAATTTCTTTATGTATTCGTCCGGGTCTTTGGCGTCCTCGACTTTTATTATCTTGCATTCAAGTCCCGCCTCTCCAAGCAGCCGAAAAGCCTTGTGAGCGGCGTTCTGACCCGCCTCATCCGCGTCATAGCATATTATCACGGATTTCGTGTATCTTTTTATTATCCTTGCCTGCTCTGCTGTTATGGCCGTGCCGAGAGTCGCCACCGCGTTCTTAAAACCCGCCATGTGCAAAGCTATGACATCCATATACCCCTCGCATAAAATAAGCCGCTCAGAGCACGCCGACTTAGCGTAATTGAGAGCAAAGAGGTTTCGGCTTTTTTTAAACGCGGGAGTATCGGAGGAATTCAAATATTTCGGCTTTGAATCGTCCATCACCCTTCCGCCGAAAGCGATAACATCGCCCGTTACCGAGATTATCGGGAACATAACCCTGTTTCGAAAATAATCGTAAGCCTTACCGCTCTTTTGGCTTATACCGCAGAGAAAAGCGCTCGACATTTCCGAATCGGTATACCCCTTCGATCTTAAATGCGTCGTTAAGGCGGAAAAGGAGTCGGGAGCAAAGCCCAAGCCGAAAATTTTTATTATCGGCATTGTAAGACCGCGCCCCAAAAGATAGTCAAGACCTTTCCTGCCCTCGGGAGCAAACAGCGCCCGGTGATAAAATTTTGCCGTTTCCCTGTTCATTTCAAGAACGCGCCGCCGTCTGTTTGAATCCTTATCGGCGTTTCTGTCAAGCTCCAAAGCGATGCCTGCACGCCTTGCGAGAAATTCAACGGCCGAAGGATAATCGAGGTTTTCTATTTTTCGGATAAAAGTTATAACGTCCCCTCCGGCTCCGCATCCGAAGCAGTAAAAGCTCTGCTCTGAAGTATAAACTGTGAAGGAAGGAGTTTTTTCGCTGTGAAAAGGGCAAAGGCCAACCATGTTTGAACCTGCCCGTTTGAGGTTTACGTAACCCGATACCACCTGTTCTATGTCGTTTCGCAGCTTTATATCCTCAACAACACTGCTGTTAATAAACGCCAATTATCAAGTCTCCTCCGTATCTATTCCCCAAACACGCGGAATGAATAGCTGTTTGTATTTGTTTATCGCGTATCGGTCTGTCATGCCGGAAATATAGTCCACAACCGCGCGCTCGATTCCTTCTTCTTCCACTATGTGAAAAAGGTCTTCGGTAATCATATTCGGATTTTTAATAAAATATCCGTACATATGCTCAAGCATATCGCACGCTTTTCCTTCCTCTCCCTTTGCCTCGGGATTGGTGTAAACATTTTCAAAAAGGAATTGGCGCAGCTTGTCGGTGGCTTCCTTTATTTCCTCCTCCATAGCGACATACTTAAGTCCGTTTTCAGACGTGGCCCTGACAACCGAAACCACCATTGTGTTTATCCTTTCGCCGTGCGTTTGCCCGAGGATTGCGCGCAGCTTTGCGGGAATATCGTCTATTTTCAGAATGCCGGCCCGGCAGGCGTCGTCGATATCATGATTTATATATGCGATCCTATCGGCGAATTTGACGACCACTCCTTCAAGAGTGTCCGCCATATCATCCCCCGCATGGCAGAGTATGCCGTTGCGGACCTCATATGTAAGGTTAAGGTTCTCAAGCTTGTCCACAACACGAAGAGACTGCTTGCAGTGCGTAAAATTCCTGTCGTATAGCTTTTGGAACGTGCGCTCGCCGGCATGTCCGAAGGGTGTGTGCCCGAGATCGTGCCCGAGAGCTATCGCCTCGGTGAGATCCTCGTTAAGACAAAGCGACCTTGAGATGGTTCGCGCTATCTGCGTAACTTCAAGAGTGTGGGTCAGCCTTGTGCGGTAGTGATCGTGCTCGGGCGAAAGGAAAACCTGCGTTTTATGCATGAGGCGGCGAAATGATTTACAGTGAGTTATTCTGTCTCGGTCACGCTGAAATTCGGTGCGCATGTCATCCTTTGAAAGTTCCTTTTGCCTGCCTTTTGTGCGGCTTGAAAGACACGCAGCACAGGAAAGCGTCTGCTTTTCACGCTCCTCGATCATCTCTCTTACCGACTGCATACAAGCCCACCTCCGATCGCCGACTTTTTTGCATTTTATCATCCACATATAATATACGCATTTTTTTTGAAAAACCCTTTTTTTGTTTCAAATATAATCTGTAAAAAACAGGTTTTTTACAAAATATCGCAAATATCACCTTGTGTTATAACAAAATCCTTCATTTTCTATTTTTATTTTTCCGCCCGTAAGCTCGGAAAGCCTTTCGCAAAACGGATTTACAAGCTTTTGCAAAAGCGCGAGCCTTATATGCACGTCCTCCTCGAACCGCGGCGGATCTGCCTTTGCCGAAAACTTTGTAATCTCTTTTAATATCTTCGGATATTGCTTATAGTCGCAGCTGAATTTAAGAATTGCAAACAGCTCGTATTTTACGATTCCCGCGTCCTCAGCGGCAAGCCTTGCCGCCGTACCGTATGCCCTCGACAAGCCCCCGACACCGAGCAGAACGCCGCCGAAATATCTTGTAACGACTATGGCGGCGTCGGTAAATCCGCCTTTTTTTATTATTTCAAGCACGGGAATTCCCGCGCTTCCCTGAGGCTCGCCGTCGTCGCTGTATCTTGATATGTTGTTATTTTTCAGCATATAAGCGTATACATTATGCTTGGCGTCGCCGTGTCGGTGTTTTATTTGAGATATAAACTCAAGCGCCTCTTTCTCGTTTTCAACATGAGCCGCATATCCGATAAACTCGCTTCTTTTTTCTACAATCGAGCCCCTACCCTCTTTTTTTCCGAGAGTGATATAAAGTTCATCCATGGCCTAACCGTTTTTCCCTTTATCTGAATCTTCATTGGATGAACCTTGATCGTCATTTTGCTTTTTTTCCTCGCCGTTTTTGCTTTGTGACAGCATTTTTCTGACCTGCATAAGCGTCTTTTCATCTACCACCGCAGCCACTGCAACACAGTTGTCGGTATACTCGACGTTTTCAACGGTGGCGTTTTTGTAGAGAAAAGCCAATGTCTTGCAATCGTTTGGATCGAGCATGAAAATATTAATGCTCTTTCCGTTCAGAGCGAGCTTTTCAAGCGCCTGTATAAGCGCGCTTATATTGCTTTTGTTCAGGGCGGATACGGGTATTATCTCGTCATGGGAATTTCTCAGGTTGATGAATGTCAAAACGCTGCTCTTATCGCAAATATCGCATTTGTTCATAACATAAATCGTTGGCTTGCCCGAAGCTCCCAAATCAAATATAAGCTTTTCGGTCACCTCAAGCTGCGCCTCCGCTTCGGGGTCGGAAGCATCTATTACTATTATAACGGCGTCCGCGTAACGAAGCTCGTCGAGCGTGCTTTTGAAAGCGCTCACAAGATGGTGCGGCAGCCTCCTTATAAACCCGACGGTGTCGGTAAGCAGTATTTCCCTGCCGCTGGGGAGCTTGTAAAGTCTTGTCGTGGGATCCAGCGTCGCAAAAAGCTTGTCTTGCGCCAAAATGCCCGCATCGGTAAGGCAGTTGAGCAGAGTCGATTTGCCGGCGTTGGTGTATCCGACTATTGCGACCTTGGTAATTCCGGACCTGTCTCTTTTTGACCTTTGTACCTTTCTCGCTCTCTCAAGCTCGGCTATTTGCCTTTCAAGACTCTCAATGCGCCGGCGAAGCTGTCTTCTGTCATTTTCAAGCTTGCTTTCGCCGGGGCCGCGTGTTCCTATACCGCCTCCCAGTCTTGACATATCCTTTCCCTTTCCCATAAGACGCGGGAGAGTATATTTTATCTGCGCAAGCTCCACCTGAAGCTTGCCCTCGGCGCTTGCGGCATGCAGGGCGAAAATATCGAGAATGAGCATACTGCGGTCTATGACCCGAACATCAAACGACTCGTCCTCCTCAAACTCGGCTCTTATTCCGTCTTCTATATTCTTTATTTGCGCCGGAGAAAGCTCGCAGTCAAACACCACGAGAGTTATGCCGTTGTCATGACAGAGCGAAGCTATCTCGCAAAGCTTTCCCTTGCCCACATAGGTCTTGCCGTCCGGCAAACTTCTTTGCTGCACGACGGTTGCAAAAAGCTTGCCCCCCGCCGTTTCAAGCAGCCTTTCAAGCTCCTCCAGGCTGACAAGCGCCTCGTGCTCTTTTATTTCGGGCGTAATGAGAGACACAAGCACCGCAAGAGTGGACTCCTCCCCTGATGCAAATATATTGTCATGTTCCATATATGTTTTTTCCTCCTAACTCAGGCCGACAAAGCTGTTTTGACGGCCGATTTTACGCCGAACGTCCTTTTTTTGACATCGGCGTATTTAAAAAAATCGCGAATATCGCATTTTGTACGTCAAAGCGCAAAAACGGGCAACCGCATCAAAAACGCGGCAGCCCGTTGTGCTTTAACAATATCAAAAAGTAAAATTACTTCTGTGCTCCGGCAAGACGCTTCTTGAACTTGTCAACACGTCCGCCCGTGTCGACGAACTTCTGCTTACCCGTAAAATACGGATGACATTTCGAGCAAATCTCAACCGTTATATTGCCTTTTGTGGAGCGAGTTTTGAACTCCGCACCGCACGCGCACTTGATGGTACATTCTTTGTACTGGGGATGAATCCCTTCCTTCATTATTCCTACACCTCTTCCTTAGTATGATTCAAAAACAGAAATTAACAGACTTAATATTAAATTAAATTAATAATAGGTCAAATCGCGCAAAACTCAGATGATTTCTTTGAGCTTTGCTTCTTTTCCGCTCCTGCCGCGCAGATAATAAAGCTTCGCACGGCGAACCTTGCCCGAACGGATAACGTCAACCTTTGCGACATTGGGCGAATGAAGGGGAAACGTCTTTTCGACGCCCACGCCGTAGGTAACGCGTCTTACGGTGAAAGACTCGGAGATACCGCCGCCTTTTTTTGCGATAACGATACCCTCGAACATTTGGATTCTTTCCCTTGAACCCTCTTTGATTTTGTTGTGTACTCTGACGGTATCGCCCACAACAAATTTCGGAACGTCCGTCTTAAGCTGCTCACTTGTAAAAGCCTTTATCAGATCCATAATCGGCTTCCTCCTTATTATTGTACCGAACGTTCGTGCAGAGCATAGCAGAGGACCGTTCATAAATTAATTCTTCAGCCGTGTGACGCACGGCACTTCACGTATTGTATCACAAACATTTTCGTTTTGCAAGTACTTTTTTAATTTTTTTTGCTTTTTGAAGAAATTTTAAAGAAAAAAACACAACCGACCGTCAAAACGCAAATATCGGCCAAAAGTCCGTAAAAGGCGCACGGTATATAAAAAAGCATAAACGGCAAAAGTTTTATTTAAAGAAGACGCATATTTGGCTATATTGCCCTTTACAATTTAAAAAAAGTATGGTATAATAAATAAAATAAGGTAACGTGGGGAGAGCGCTTCCCGCGCCGCCGATCGGAAAAAGAGGTCACATTCATGAAAAAGACAAAATACTTTGTCCTGCTGTGCGACGGTATGGCGGACAACAAAATAAAAGAGCTCGGGAACAAATCTCCGATGGAGGCGGCAAAAAAGCCCACCATGGACTATCTTGCAAGATACGCTCTCGTGGGAAAGGTCAGGACCGTTCCAAGCACGATGGCTCCGGGGAGCGACCCTGCCAACCTTGCGGTAATGTCGTATAATCCCGCAGTTTACTCTCGAGGCAGGAGCCCGCTCGAGGCAGCCTCGATGGGCCTTCAAATGTCGGATAACACCACCGCATTTCGTTGCAATCTTTTAACGATTTCCGACGGGGAAGAACCCTTTGAGGAAAAGGAAATGATCGACCACAGCGCCGATGAAATAACCACCGAGGAAGCGGATGTTCTCATAAAAGCGCTGGAAGAGGAGCTATCAGACGAAAACCGCCATTTTTACACCGGAGTCAGTTACAGACACTGCATGCTTTGGGAGTTTGCGCCGTCTCTTTGCGAATTCACCCCTCCTCACGACATACTCGGGCAAAAGATAGGCGAGTATCTGCCCTCTCAAAAGGACGAAAACGGCAATGAAACATCTTTGTATCTCGATTTAATGAAGCGCGGCTACGAGATACTGAACCATCACCCGATCAATGAGGACAGAAGGGCAAGAGGACTGCGTCCGGCAAACGCACTTTGGATATGGAGCCCGGGAAAAAAGCCTTCCCTTCCCGACTTCTCAAAAAAGTGGGGACTGAAAGCCACCGTTATATCCGCCGTTGACCTTATAAAAGGCATAGCCAAGTGCGCCAATATGGAAGTTGTCGACGTGGAAGGCGCCACAGGCAACATAAACACAAACTTTGACGGCAAAGCACAGGCGGCAATAGACGCGTTTGAGCGCGGACAGGACTATGTCTATGTTCACATTGAAGCTCCCGACGAATGCGGACACAGGGGAGAGGCAGAGAACAAAAAGAAGTCTATCGAGCTTATCGACGAAAAGGTGCTTACGCCGGTTTACAATTACTTAAAAAAATGCGGCGCGCCTTATAAAATAATGGTGCTTCCCGACCACACCACCCCGATAAGCACGCGTACTCACGGAGGCGACCCCGTCCCGTTCTTTATTTACACAAGCGACGACCGGGTAGTCGGAGTAAACAATTTCAACGAATTCAGCGCGCAGGAGAAGAACTTTAATATTGAGGAAGGATACAAACTCACCGATCTGCTTGTAAACAACAAAATAGAGGGACACTCCTCGCACACCGCATTTAAAGTGGCGCATGATCTGTTCGAGCTTTTTGCCATTTCGCTTATTGCCGTCATGCTTTGCATGACCTTTATAGCACGTCACTCGCCGGTTATAGGCGACTCGATGGAGAACACTCTGCACCAAAACGACGTGCTTCTTGTGAGCAATATCGCCTACACTCCCAAAACCGGGGACATAATAATAGTTCAGGTTCCCGAAGAAAAGGAAAAACCGCTTGTCAAAAGAGTGATAGCCACTGGCGGTCAAAAGCTTAAGATCGACTACAACAGCTGGCAGGTGTGGGTTGACGATAAATTCATTGACAGCAGTTATGTCAAAAAAGAAACGGATTCGATGATGAGATACTGGAAGTACGCCCTTCCCGATGAAAACGGAATATACGAGGGAACGGTTCCCGACGGGACCATGTTTGTAATGGGGGATAACAGGGAAATTTCAAAAGACAGCCGCAGTCTCGGATTTATAGACACAAGATACATTATCGGCCGCGTGATAATCAGGCTATATCCGTTCGGACAGGTATAAATAAAGATATTTGATATTAATATAACGATAACGATTGAAAAAAGCGCAAGGCTTTATTTGAGGTGCAATCATGCCGTCCGATACAATACAGTGGTTTCCCGGGCATATGGCAAAGACAAAAAGGATGATCGCCGAGTGTTTGCCTCTTGTAGACGCGGTGTTTGAAATTCTCGACGCAAGGATACCGCAGAGCTCTCAAAATCCCGAAATTGATAAGTTATGCGCCGGAAAGCCTCGAATTATCCTGCTGAGCAAAACGTCTCTTGCCCTGCCGAGCGCTACAAAAGCTTGGAAGGAGCACTTTCAAAAAAAAGGCAAAGCGTGTGTTCCCTGCGATTTTATAACCGGAACGGGAATGCGCGATATCGTGCCCTCCCTTGACGCCCTGCTTTTTGAAAAGATAGAAAAGAATAAACAAAAGGGCATGTCGGGCAAGGCGCTCAGAGTCATGGTACTCGGCATTCCCAACGTTGGCAAATCGTCCTTTATAAATAAATTTGCCTCGGCAAAAAAAGCAAAGGTTGAAAACCGCCCGGGAGTCACCCTTGAAAAGCAATGGGTGAAAAGTCCGTACGGCGTTGAGCTTCTTGACATGCCCGGTGTGCTTTGGCCAAAATTTGAGGACAAACGGGTCGCGGAAAACCTCGCCGTTACGGGAGCTATAAAGGATCAAATACTCGATACGCAGAACATAGCTCTCATACTGTGCAAAAACCTTGCCGACATTTCCCCGAGCCTTCTCGCCCAAAGATACAAGCTTGATATTTCGGATGTGGGCGGCCTGACTCCGCATGAGCTGCTTGAGCTCATCGGGAAAAAGAGAGGATACCTTATAAAGGGCGGCGAGGTCGACCTTGACAGAACGTCCGCCATGCTTCTTGAAGAATTCAGGAGCGCTAAAATAGGGAGAATAAGCCTGGAGCTTCCGAGAGAAGAAGAATAAAAAGAATAGGAGAGGCAGGACATGCCGTCATACGAAATCGAAAAAGAATACAATGACGCGGGCCTTATCGCGGCAGGGACCGACGAGGCGGGCAGAGGCCCTCTTGCCGGCCCGGTGTTTGCCGCCGCGGTCATACTTCCCTTCGGTCTTGATATCGAAGGACTTGACGACAGCAAAAAACTGAGCGAAAAAAAGCGTGAGAAGCTCTTTGACGTCATATGCGAAAAAGCGATCTCGTACGGTATAGCCTCGGCTTCGGTCAAAGAAATAGACGAGTTGAATATCCTTAACGCGTCACAGCTGGCTATGCGCCGAGCCTGCGATATGCTCTCCCCTTCTCCCGATATCGTTCTTGTCGACGGCAACATCGCAAGAAACTTTAAGGTGACCGCCCGTACCGTTATAAAGGGCGACAGCCTTTCAATGTCGATTGCCGCCGCCTCGATACTTGCCAAGGTCTCAAGGGACAGGCTTTGCCTTGAGCTTGATAAAATATACCCTCAGTACCGCTTTGCGCTGCACAAAGGATACCCTACAAAGCTGCATATGGAGCTTGTGAGAAAGTACGGTCCCTGCTCAGAACACAGAAAAACGTTTTTAAAATTTTTAAAAGATTAAAATTTCTGACAATGACATCAAGAGAATTCGGAAGAGCATGCGAGAGCGCCGCATGCGACTACCTTGAAAACAAGGGGTATACAATAAAAGCTCGAAACTACACGATAAAGGGCGGAGAGATCGACATCGTCGCCGAGGATGCGAAGTATATCGTGTTCGTCGAGGTCAAGGCGCGCAGCGCCGGTTACGACGAACGCCGATTCGGCAGACCGTCCGACGCGGTTAATACGCAAAAGAAAAAGCACCTGAAAAAAGCGGCATATGACTATCTTTTCAGCACAGGATGCGCCAAAAGTCCCCGAATGGATGTTTTGGAGATACTTGTAAGTAAATATGAAAACTGCTATGGACTTGATATCAAGCATTATATATCAGCATTTTAATAAAAGGCAGAAAAGGAATAAAAAGCATGTTATATAAAAGCACACGGGGCAAGGCCAAATACGTACCTTCGGCCCAAGCAATAAAAAACGGAATCGCCGAGGACGGCGGGCTTTACATGCCCGAGAGCATACCCTCGCTTTCCATTGAAGACATCCGGGCGCTTTGCCCCCTCTCATACCCTGAAAGGGCGGCAAAGATACTTGCGCTCTTTCTTGACGACTACGATAAGGACGACCTCGTCCTTGACTGCAAGGCGGCCTACTCGAGTGAAAACTTCTCAAACGGCGTCGCGCCGCTTGTCTTTCTCGATGATAAGATAAGAGTGCTCGAACTGTGGCACGGTCCGACCTGCGCCTTTAAGGACGTCGCTCTTCAGATAATGCCGAGGCTGCTTTCACGCGCCCTTGTAATGACGGGTGAAAAAAGGAGGGCGCTTATACTTGTCGCCACCTCGGGAGACACAGGTAAAGCGGCGCTCGAAGGATACAAGGACGTCCCGCATACCGCAATAACGGTCTTTTACCCCGCAAACGGCGTCAGCCGCGCTCAAAAAGCACAGATGATAACACAAGATGGCGCAAATGTAAACGTGTGCGCCATAAACGGCAATTTTGACGACGCTCAGACCGGAGTGAAAAATATTTTTGCCGACGGCGAGCTCGCAGACAGGCTTTCAAAAAAAGGAGTGTTTTTGTCGAGCGCCAACTCGATAAACTGGGGACGCCTCGTGCCTCAGATTATCTATTACATTTCCGCCTACTGCGATATGATAGAAAAGGACGATATATCCCTTGGCGATACGATTGATATTTGCGTGCCTACCGGCAATTTCGGCAACATTCTTGCCGCTTATATTGCAAAAAAAATGGGCCTTCCCGTAAGAAAGCTCATATGCGCTTCAAATGAAAACAATGTGCTGACCGACTTTTTGCAAAGCGGCACATACGACAAAAACCGCATTTTTCACAACACTCTCTCCCCGTCAATGGACATTCTTATATCAAGTAATCTTGAAAGGCTTATCAGCCTTGCCGCAGGAGAGGAAAAGTGCTCTATGTACATGAACGCCCTTTCAAAACATGGAAAATACACCGTGGAGCCGCAGATACTTGAGCTGATACAAAAAGATTTTGAGGGATATTATTGTCCCGAGCAAGCCTGCCTTGACACAATAAAAAAATGCTACCGCGAGCACTCCTATCTCATCGACACTCACACCGCGGTCGCGCTGTACTGCTCTGATTTTGGAAAAAGAGAGGGAACAAAAACGCTCGTTGTATCCACTGCAAGCCCGTATAAGTTCGCCCCCGCAGTGGCAAAGGCTCTCGGACTGTGCGACAAGGGCGGGGATACCGAGCTTTTCGAGCGCATTTGCGAGCTCACCAAAGTTCCGATCCCCTCTCCTTTGTCCTCTGTATTTAAAAAGAAAGTTCGCTTTGACGAAGTCATCGACAAAGACTCCATGAAAGACGCAATTTTGCGCTTTACAGAGTCTTTGGCTTAAACGTAGCGCACACGGTGTCGGTACAGCTTGACGCGTAATTGGGACCGACCGCTATCCTTTCGGCATGACATGTGCAGTCCTCACCGTGATATTCGCAGTTTTTCACATTACAGAATATTTTCTGATTCACATCGTTTTTATCTTTCATACTCTGCTTTAAACCTTTCGCTGATGTTGATTTTTGTGAAAATCACAATATATATTTTTTCATCAAAATTCATTTTTATTCCCGATGAAAAAAGGAAGGAGACCGCCGCCAAAGGCGAGAAAAAACATGGCTCTTTACGCTATCGCGGACACTCATCTGTCATTTTCCGCCGACAAGCCGATGGATGTTTTCGGTCACCGCTGGAAAAATTACGAAAACAAGCTCGAATGGTTTTGGAAAAACACGGTTTCGGAGAATGATACGGTTGTTATTGCCGGCGACATATCCTGGGGCCTCACTCTGAGCGAAGCGGCGGTAGATTTGCGTTTTCTCTCATCTCTGCCCGGAAAAAAGATACTTATTAAAGGAAATCACGACTACTGGTGGGCGTCCCTTAAGAAAATCAAAGATTTTTTTAAGGCGGAAGGTATTGAAAACATATCCCTTATCCAAAACGACTCGATCCGGGTCGAGGACTTCACACTCTGCGGAACCCGCGGCTGGTACAGCGAAAAGCCGCCATTGCCGAATTTCAACTGTGACAACAAAAAGATAATCGCAAGAGAGGCAGGAAGGCTGCGCATGTCGCTCGAACACGCCAAAAAAACGTGCGATAAGGATGCGGATATATTGGTATTCATGCACTTTCCCCCTGTTTTTGGCGACTTTGTCTGTCGGGAAATTGTCGACGTGCTTCACAGCTACGAAATAAAAAGATGCTACTACGGCCACATACACGGCGCGTACGACGCTCCGAAAAGTTTCATTTTCGAAGGAATAAATTTCAGAATAATCTCGGCGGACTATCTCGATTTTCGCCCTCTTCATATTGAAAAAGACTGATATCGTATAAATATTCGGCAAAGTTATAAAAAGTACTTGACATCGAAAGTGTTTTTGCGTAAAATGTTATAGTTAACTGCGTTTTGCAGCACACAGATATAAAAAAATTATTGTGTAAAATAAACCATCCGGAGGATCAACAAATGAGCTTAAAAAGCGTAAACAAACCAGAAACAAATGTCGCCGTTCTCGAGATTGTAATCGACGCGGACAAATTCAACAGCGCCGTAACGGCGGTTTACAACAGGAAAAAGAACGAAATCACGGTTCCGGGCTTCAGAAAGGGCAAAGCGCCCCGCCATCTTATCGAGCAGAGATTCGGAGAAGGAGTTTTTTACGAGGACGCGCTTAACAATCTTCTTCCCGCCGCTTTTGAAGAGGCGCTGAAAGAGTCGGGGCTCAAGATTGTCGCACCTCCGGAATACGATCTTAAATCGGTAAGCAAGACTGAAGGGGTAACAATTGAAGCCAAGGTCGTGACAAAGCCCGAAGTCAATGTCAAGGACTATAAGGGCATAGAGCTCACGCGAAGCGTCGCACCCGTCACCGACGAAGAAATAGACAACGAGATAAAAAGAACTCAGGAACGCAATGCAAGGACGTCCGACGTCCAAGGACGCGCCGCTCAGATGGGCGACACGGTAAACATAGACTACGAAGGCTACAAAGACGGTGTCGGTTTTGACGGCGGCAAGGATACCGGCTTTGACCTTAAGCTCGGCTCCGGTCAGTTCATCCCCGGCTTTGAGGAAAAAATTGTGGGCCATGAGATAGGCGAGGAATTTGACATTGATGTAACCTTTCCCGAGGATTATCACGCAAAGGAGCTCGCGGGAGCGCCCGTGGTATTTAAAATAAAGCTAAACGCCATAAAAGAGACGGTTCTGCCCGAGCTTGACGATGAATTTGCAAAGGATGTATCCGAATTTGATACATTTGATGAATACAAGTCAGATGTAAAGGCAAAACTCGAAGATAAAGCCTCAAAGGCTGCCGACAGCGCGGTCGACGAGCAGATAATCAACGCTCTTATTGAAAGACTTGAAGCCGAGATCCCCGAGGCGATGTTCGTTCAGGAAACCGAAAATTTCGTGCGTGATTACGACAACAGATTGAGAATGCAAGGACTCAAACTCGCCGACTATCTAAAATTCACAAATTCCAACCTTGACGACATACGCGCTCGCCTTCGTCCGCAAGCAGAGCAGCAGGTGAAAACCCGACTTGCCCTTGAAAAAATTGCCGAGATAGAAAATATAGAGGTCAGCGACGCAGAGCTCGAAGAGGAATACGATTCCCTTGCGAAGTCTTATAACATGGAGCTTGACAAGGTCAAGGAGCTTGTCGCGCCCGAGGATCTTACGGCGGATAAAAAGGTTCAAAAGGCGGTCGCTTTCGTAAAAGAGAACGCGATCATCAAGGAAGCCTGAACAGTATCATTATCATTATCATTAATACTGCAAACAAAGTACAAATAAAGTAAGATAAGCTATCAAAGTTTTTTATTTCAGGAGGCACCCTATAATGGCACTTGTACCAACCGTTATCGAACAAACCGGCAGAGGCGAAAGAGCCTACGATATATATTCGCGCTTACTCAACGACCGCATAATTTTTCTTTCCGACGAGGTAAACGACGTCACATCGTCGCTTGTCGTAGCCCAGCTCATTTTTCTTGAAGCGCAGGATCCCGACAAAGATATCGCCCTGTACATCAACAGCCCCGGCGGATCGGTCACCGCGGGTATGGCAATTTACGACACAATGAATTTCATTAAATGCGACGTTGCCACATACTGTATCGGCATGGCGGCGAGCATGGGGGCGTTTCTCCTCTCCAGCGGAGCAAAGGGCAAGAGATTCGCGCTTCCAAACAGCGAAATAATGATCCATCAGCCTCTCGGAGGCATGCAGGGACAGGCGAGCGATATCAAGATCCACGCCGACCACATAATGAGGACCCGCGACACTCTCAACCGCATTCTTGCAAATAACACAGGCAAGGAGATCGACGTCATTGCAAGGGACACCGAGCGCGACAATTTTATGACCGCCGCTCAGGCGTGCGAATACGGCCTTGTTGACAAAGTCATCGACAAGCATATTTAATTAAATAAGGCGTATTAAAAAGCAGTTTAAAACATATCAAAAGGATTGGCACGTTCATAACCGAACTGCGATCGACAAGTTTACTTAGGGGCTGTATCTCATTCAGCCCCTAATATCAAAATTATCAGGAGAATCGTCTGAAAAAAAGTTCAGACCCTTGTTTACAAACTATGCCGACAAACACACCAAAAGAAAGGCGGTGTTCCTTTTGCGGACGCCCCGAACAGCTTGTTGAGTTTTTGATACCCTCGACACAGAACACGTATATCTGCGACAACTGCGTCGATGTATGTGCAACGATCATTGACGAGCAAAGAGCGCTCATGTCCGAAAACACGCCCGCCTCTATTGACAGTCTCCCCAAGCCCATCGAGCTTAAAAATTATCTTGATGAATACGTTATAGGTCAGGACGCGGCAAAAAAAGCTCTCTCGGTGGCCGTTTACAACCACTATAAACGGATACTCACCATGAGTAAAAAGCCGTCAACACGCCGCAAAAGGGTGAAAAGCGCCGATTTTCAAACCACAAAGAGCGGCCAAGAGGTAGAAATTCATAAATCCAACGTACTTTTGCTCGGCCCTACCGGGGTTGGAAAGACCTTTCTTGCTCAATGTCTTGCGAAAGCATTAAACGTTCCCTTCGCCATTGCCGACGCCACTACCCTGACTGAAGCGGGATATGTGGGAGAGGACGTCGAAAATATACTTTTGCGCCTTATTCAGGCGGCGGATTATAATATAGAACGCGCCGAAACGGGCATTATTTATATCGACGAAATCGATAAGATATCAAGAAGGAGCGAAAACCGTTCCATCACCCGCGACGTTTCGGGCGAGGGCGTCCAACAGGCGCTTTTAAAGATACTCGAGGGCACCGTGGCCAACGTTCCGCCGCAGGGAGGACGCAAACATCCGAATCAAGATTTTATACAGATAAATACCGAAAACATTCTTTTCATATGCGGAGGCGCTTTTGACGGCCTTGAAGAGGTGATCGAAAAACGCATGGCCAAAACCTCGGTAATGGGCTTTGGCGGCGAGGTCGCAACAAGAAGCGAAAAGGACAAAACCGATATCCTTTCAAACGTAACTCCCCATGATATCGTCAAATACGGCCTTATTCCCGAGCTTGTCGGAAGGATTCCCGTTCTTGTCACTCTCCAAAAGCTTGACGTACAAATGCTCAAGCGCATACTCACAGAGCCCAAAAACGCGCTTATCAAGCAGTATCAGGCACTAATCAACATGGATAACGCCGAACTGATATTTGACGACTCCGCATTGAACAGAATCGCCGAGCTCGCCATCGAGCGTAAAACAGGAGCGAGAGGGCTGCGCGCCATAATTGAGGACACCATGATAGACATCATGTTCGATCTTCCCTCAAGAAACGATGTGGAAAGCGTCACTGTCACTGCCGACGTCGTCGATAGGGTCAAGCCTGCCATCCTTAAGCTCCGCCCTCCAATCATCGCGGCGCCAAAAAACGAGCTGAAGCTGGCGGAGTAAGCGCGAACTTTCCGAAAAAAATGAAACACAAATCAAGCGGTCCGATCCTTCAAAGAGGGGTTCGGACCGCTTTTAAGTTTTTTTCACTGCACGGCTCTTGGAGCCCTTGGCGTTATATACGCTTTTTAATTTACATATTCAGAGCCTTGGTTGCTATCTCCTCGAGCGCGTCGGAAATAAAATTATCGACGCTCATTGAGCCCATGTCGCCCCTGCGTCCCGAGCGAACGGCTACAGTTCCTTCCTCAACCTCTTTAGCGCCTACGACAAGCATATAGGGTATTTTTTCAAGCTGCGCCTGACGGATTTTATACCCTATTTTTTCATTTCTTTCGTCAATCTGCGCACGTATATTAAGGTCCTTAAGGCGGCAAAGAAGCTTTTCGGCGTACTCATGCTGTTCGATACCGATAGGCAACACCATTATCTGAGTAGGAGCGAGCCACAGAGGGAACGCGCCCGCATATTTCTCGATAAGCAGCGCGAGAGTCCTTTCATAACAGCCGATAGAGGTGCGGTGGATGATATAAGGACGCTTTTTTACCCCATCCCGATCGGTATATTCCATACCGAACTTTTCGGCAAGGAACTGGTCTATCTGCAGTGTTACGAGAGTATCCTCCTTACCAAAAACGTTTTTTATTTGAATATCGAGTTTTGGGCCGTAAAAAGCAGCTTCGCCGATACCGATCTTATAGTTAAGTCCAATGTCGTCGAGTATCTTCTTCATCGTATTTTGAGCGCTGTTCCATTCCTCTTCACTGCCGATATACTTTTCTCTGTCATTCGGGTCCCATTGCGAGAAGCGGTATGAGACGTCCTCGTAAAGTCCCAGCGTTTTTAGCATGTATATGGTAAGCTCAAGGCAGCTTTTGAATTCATCTTCAAGCTGCTCGGGAGTGCACATAAGATGTCCTTCGGATATGGTGAACTGGCGCAGCCGGATAAGGCCGTGCATTTCGCCGGAAGCCTCGTTTCTAAAGAGCGTGGAGGTCTCATTATATCTGAGGGGAAGGTCGCGATAGGAACGTCCCTCGGCAAGATACGCCTGATACTGGAAGGGACATGTCATGGGGCGAAGCGCGTAGCATTCATTATCGTTCGGATCGCCCAAAACAAACATACCGTCAAGATAGTGGTCCCAGTGTCCTGAAACTTTATACAAATCAGATTTTGCCATATACGGGGTTTTGGTGAGCTGCCAACCGCGCTTTTGCTCTTCGTCCTCGACAAATCTCTGAAGAAGCTGAATAATCCTCGCTCCCTTGGGCAAAAGAATGGGAAGCCCCTGGCCGATAAGATCGCACGTCGTGAATATTCCCAGTTCCCTGCCAAGCTTGTTGTGATCCCGTTTTTTAGCCTCTTCCTGCCGTGCAAGATAGAGTTCCAGCGATTCCTTTGCGGGAAAGGCCGTGCCGTACACTCTGCAAAGCATCTTGTTTTCCGATTTGCCTTCCCAATAAGCGCCCGTCGCCTGAGTGAGCTTAAACGCCTTTACGGCGCCTGTCGAGAAAAGGTGAGGACCGGCGCACAGGTCGATAAAATCTCCCTGCTTATAAAAGGAAATTTCATCATTCTCGGGAACTCTGTCGATAAGGAGCAGCTTATACGGCTCGTTTCTCTCCTGCATAAGCTTTTTTGCCTCGTCGCGCGGCAAAGTGAATCTTTCAATGCGAAGATTTTCCTTCACGATTTTTTTCATTTCCGATTCTATGGCCGCGAGCATTTCGGGAGTAAAGCTCTCGGTAATGTCGAAATCGTAATAAAACCCGTCCTCAACCGCAGGACCGATAGTGAGCTTTGCGTCGGGATACAGGCGTTTGACTGCCTGTGCGAGAATATGCGAGGCGGTATGTCTGAATACCTTTTTGCCCTCGTCATCATCAAATGTGAGAGGTTGTACCGCGTCGTTGTCGTCGAGTTTGTGCGTCAAGTCGACCGTTTTGCCGTTTACGGACGCCGCAATCACCTCTTTAGTCATAAGGCCGGCTTCTTTTATCGCCTCATAAGCGCTTACGTCCGTCTCAAAATAAAGCTTTTTGTCATTGATCTTTACATTCATTTGGATACCTCCTAAAAATCCGCTCCGCGCGGAAAACTAAAATAAAAATAATAAAAATATTACAAGTCGGCGCGCCCCGGCGCGCCTTAAAAAGGGACATGCCGGGGTGCGCCGACCTTTTGCGGAAAGCGCACGGTTCCACCCGTACTTTAACTTCATTGACAAATATTAAATAAAACCAAAGGTGGTAGACGCATGTACTCAATCAAGGCGTTTTCAGCTTCCCGTCTCTCTCTGTGGATCCTGTCTCACGCGCCGTTGTCCTTTGCAGCGACGATTTGTGCCGCAGAGCAGCGCTCATACGACCTTACGTTATATTATGCAACATTTTTTGCTTTTTGTAAAGGGGTTTTTAGAAAAAAATCAAAAAAATCATGTGAAAACAAATATTCGGTTTTCAGGACGCGGATTCAATGTTTCCTTACAGGACAGTCGCTGTTCGCTCGCGCAAACACCGCATCCGTTTCACTGAATCGGTCCCTTTTGGCGTGTGATTGTCGGTCCGTAAACCTCAAGTCGATCGATGTCGCCGTCGACCGGGGCAAATCTTATTCGATCAAGGCAGATTTTACGTTGTCCCACACCGTTAAGTGCGCCGTGGCAATGATAAATTATAATCATTTCCTTGCCGTCCGGGGTCGCGGTAATACAGTGGTGTCCCGTGCCGTGAATTTGCGTGTTGCCCTTCATTATCGGGTTGAGCTCGTACTTTGTAAAAGTGCCGAGAGGCTTGTTCGAAGTAGCATAACCCACCGCGTAATCAATGCTCTTGTAGTGACTGCCCGAATAGGTCAGGTAGTATATGCCGTTGTGCTTTAACATGTACGGCCCTTCGGTCACGTTGCCCTCTTTCTTTTCCCAATCTTCGGTTGGTGTGATAAGACGCTTTTCGGCGCCGACAGGCTTCATGTTTTTGTCAAGCTCAACTCCGTAGATGCCGTATGTCGACCGCCATGAAACGTAATAAAGATAAATCTTGCCGTCATCGTCGACGAAAATATGCCCATCAATAGTCTTTTCAAAGAGGTAATTTTCGCTCGTCGCGACAAACGGTCCGGTCGGTGAATCGCTTACGGCGATGCCCAAATGTTCGTCGCAGGATACCACCATATAGAATTTGCCGTTGATATACTCAAGGTCGGGCGCCCAGTAATTCTTTGTGATACCCCAAAGGTTCGGCGTAAGCACGCGTCTGCCGGCCTTCCAGTTTACAAGATCACGAGATGTGTGGACGGTATAGCCCGAACCGCCCGTGCCGTAGAGATAATAGGTCCCGTCATAGTAAAGCACGTCCGGGTCGGCGTAGTTGTCGTATATCGCGTTTGTATAATAGGTTTTGACCGCATCTTCCTTTTCAGGATATGAAATGCTCAAATCTCTGTATACCGCGCCGTTTCCGGAAAGCTCCACAAAGCCTATGCTGTAATCCTCGCATTCGTTGATCTCAAGCACAAACTCCGGCCACGGTTCGACGCCTTCGGCGTCATCGAGCAGGTAGGCTTTTAAAGTATAGCCGTCAACTTCAAAGCGCAGAGCGATATCCTCGTCCGCTTTATAGGAGTTTATTTCCCTGCTCGCCATTTCGGAGAGCTTGCTTGTAACCTTATATACCGTCAGGGCGTTTTTGGAAGCTGACAGAACGTAGCCGCGGTAGCCGAAAAGTCCCTTTTCATAATCGGCGCCGATAAATATCCCCGCCTCGGACTTTGCATTTGTCGGAGTTATCGTTATATCAACGCTTGTCCTGCCCTTTACCTTCTCGTCTGCGGCAAAAAAGGTAACCTTGTTTCCCGTGTGGCAAAAGTCGCGGGAGAGAGCCAATTTGCCGTCCTTTACGATGCCGTTGGCAAGGTAATTTAAAACCGTTTTATATCTGGTCGCCGATGAAGCGTAAATCACCATTTTTTCGCCCACAATGGCAACTACATACTCATCGCCCTCGCCCAACATTTCCTTTGCCGTTTGAGATTCTTCCCTGTTGGTTTCGCCTATAAGTATTTCACGCCCGGTCTCGGCGGCGCCGTCGTCAGTAATAGAAAGCTCGGCGCCGGTGACGTCTTTTACAAGCGTACACACGTCCTCGGCAAATCCCGAAACGGAGGCCGGCGCGGACGCGGGGTAAACAATGACATAATCGCTTGAAGCGTCGGCGGCGATAATTACCTCATCGGACTCTTTATCATTTCTGCAAGACACAAGCGCCGGCAAGGTAAAAATCAAAACGGCGGCAAGAAGTGCATAAACAGTTTTTTTCAGACATGACTTTATCATTATTGAAGCTCCTTTTGCGTTTTAGTGCATTTTAGGCGAAAAGTTGACCATTATTACGCATTACACTGAAATTATATCACAAAAAAAGTGATTTTACAATACAAACCGGTGCTGCCGTTTAAACTTTTTATACGATGAAACAGACAGATATGAACCAAAAATCGAAAAAATTCAGCATGGTATCTTATTTGTCACATTACCTTTTCAAAACGGAAGAAATAATCATCCTTTGTTTCTTCATTCGTTGAATGCGGGTCTTTATGATAGGGATTATAAAACTCAACAATATGAAATCCGCAGCGATTGACATAAAAATGAATATTTCTTTTCTCAAAATAGGGCGTGCATGTTTCCCATACTTTTGTTTTAGGATAGAGCCGTTCAATTTCTCTCCAAATTGCCTGCCCTATTCCTTTACTCTGAACGCCGTATTTTACATATAAAAAATCAAGATGATTGTGCTGCGTAACCTCGTCGATGACAACGATAACGCCGCCCGCCATTTTTCCGTCAACCAACGCTTTGTAAGCCGCCGCCCCCTTTGCCGAAAGAGAACGGTCAATATCCGCCTCCGGGAGTATCTCTTCGGTCAAATCCGGGCAATCGGCCTCGGCTCCTTTCAAAAACGCCTCCTGCATATCCGTTTTGAAGATTGCAATCTCGTCACTTTCAATAGGCAATAGCTTAAATTCATACATACTGAATCCTCCTCTTTCGTTTTGCGAGAAAAAATAAAACGGTAAAAAGGACCGCCATACATTCCGCGGCAACAACGGAAATCCAAATTCCGTCAAGCCCCCACAGCGACGGCAAAATCAGTACCGCGCCGGCCTGAAACACAAGCGTCCGCAAAAAAGAAATTGCCGCGGAAGTCAGACCGTCGTTTAAGGCCGTGAAGAGGCCTGATCCGAAAATGGCAAATCCCATAAACGGAAAGGATAGAGAGAAAATGCGAAAGCCGTGAACCGTCATAGCAAGCAGTTCGCCGTTGTAAGCGACAAAAAGCTGAGAAAGCGACTTTGCCGAAAGTTCGGCTGCGGCAAGCATAATCAGACCGACGACTCCGAGAATCACAAGACTTTTTTGCATAACGCCCCGCAATTCACCCTTGTTCCTTGCTCCGTCGTTGTAGCTGATGATCGGCGCAGTTCCAATCGAATAACCGATAAATGCAGAAGAAAAAATCATGCTTACATACATCATAACTCCGTATGCCGCAATGCTGTCCTCGCCGGCATATTTGATTAGCTGAAGGTTATAGAGCATCCCCACTAAATTCATTGAAACGTTGCTCATAAATTCAGAGGAACCGTTGATACAGGCTTTGACGAGCGCTCTGCCGTCAAACCTCGTTTTACCGAGACTTAAAATACTGTCGTTCTCCCTGAAAAAATAAACAAGAGGAATAAGTCCGCCCGCAATCTGACTGACGGCGGTAGCAACGGCGGCCCCCATCAACTTATATTCCTGCGGCAGAAGCAAAACCAGCACCGCGTCCAAAACCATATTGCAAAGCCCGGCCGCAACGGTGACGGCAAAACCAAGCTGCGGTTTTTCGGCAGCGGCAAAAAAACTTTGAAATAAGTATTGCAGGACAAAGAACGGCAGAGCGCAGAGAATGATTCGTCCGTAAACAACGCAGTTTGCAAGGATTTCGCCCCTCGCTCCCAAAAGAAAACAAATCTGACGCATCAATACAAATCCAATAACAGCGAAAATAACGCCAAGGGCGAATGTCACATATACAAACAGGGAAAAATACCGATTTGCCCTTTCTTTGTCCCCTTCGCCGAAGGTGTTGGCAACAATGGCCGATCCGCCCGTACCGAACATGAATCCCACCGTGCCTAAAATCATTAAAAACGGCATAGTAAGATTGACCGCCTTAAAGGAAATATCCCCGGCAAAATTGGAGACAAAGAAACCGTCCACCACACTGTAAACAGAAGTGACAATCATCATGGCGATTGCCGGCAGTGTGAATTTAATAAGTTTGTAATAGCTGAAATGATCCGAAAGCTGTATCTGCATATTCTATAGCCTTTCAATCTGATGACGAAAGCACTTCAAATACTTCTCAATTAAAAATATATGTGTATTGATTTCCCAGTCCGACCAAGTATCAAACGCCTGCGCCTCCGCTTCAAAAAGATTTGCAACGGTATGATTTGCGTAGTCTTTACCCTTTTCTGTCAAAACGGCTTTTTTAGAGCGCCCGGTATGTTTCTCCAAATAGAGAATACCGTCTTTCTCCAGACCGCGAATCGCTGAATTGACAGTTTGTTTGCTTATACCTGATTTCTTATAAATGTCGCTGAGCAGGCAACTGTCGCCTTCATCAAAAATCGTATACAGAACGATCAAGACGCTGTCTGCCATACCGAACTTCAGCGATGCCTGATGATAGAGGGCGTCTATTTCCGAAAAAAGGTAATTGATCCGACGAATATCACTGTATCTTTCCTGATTCATATCTCACCTCAATAAAGTATGATTTCGTACTTTATAATTATAGTATGAAATCGTACATAAGTCAAGAGGTTTTACGGAAAAATTACAAAAGTATTTTCAACAAAACAGCTAACGCAAAACAGAGCGGCAAGGTCAGCATCCTGAGGCCGCTTCGCTTTAGCTATATATTTTAAATCGCTGCCGACGATTTATGTTGTCCTGTTTCGTATATTATGTATTATCTGCATCCATAGAATTTGGTCATGTGCTTTTAGGTCTTCGGTCACGTTCTCTATGCCAAAAAACGGCATAGACAAAGTCGGCACTTCTCGTTTAATGATAGGGACTAAACTCTCGCGCTGCGGCGCTCGGTCAACGGCGGCTCTGACGCACCACCGGTGCGTCATTCACTCCCGCCTTCTTCGAATCCCTCTCTTTCCGCCAAAAAATGGCACCGACTTTGTCGGTGCTTCTCTTTTGTGAGAGGGATTCGATTCTCGCGCTGCGGCGCTCGGTCAACGGCGGCTCTGACGCACCGCCGGTGCGTCATTCACTCCCGCCTCCTTCGAATCCCTCTCTTTCCGCCAAAAAATGGCACCGACTTTGTCGGTGCTTCTCTTTTGTGAGAGGGATTCGATTC
>CANPZU010000014.1 GCA_947588825.1 uncultured Clostridia bacterium | reverse complement strand
TTTGCCTGCTGGTATTTCGGAGTGAATGGCAGAAAACACTTACAAATTTTCTGTCAAATCTTATTATACGAGGAGAATGTGATATGACAAAAGAGGAATGTATTATCGTGTCGGCCTATACCGGCGTACTTATGTGCGACTTCGACGATATGCACAGGTATATCGAGGAGAAGCTGCGCCGCCCTGTCTTCACCCACGAACTGGCGGATCACAAGACGTGGGAGGAGATCAAGGCGGCTACCAAGCAAGACTTCCTCCGCATCTGCGCAGAAGCGAAATAAGGAGGGATATCCGTGAAAGTAAGAGTAGAATTTGAGAGCACCCCGATCCGCCATATCGCCGTCCAGTGTCCCCATTGTGGACGGTGGTTTTACGGTAGCGATATGACGGACCATGCGCTTTCCTATGAATACGATATTTATACTGCATCGTTTGAATGCCCGGTGTGCGGACAGGCGTTTGGATCGGAAAACGGCGGGTATGGTTTTCGTTCCAATGTGGAACTCATAGAGTGCGGAAGTGCCTCTGAGGTATACAAGGGGTGCTATCAGAAGAAAACCGTATGGGAGGCAGAAGAGGATGCCTAAGATTGTGATGGAGATCGACAACTGTTGGGACTGCCCATTTCTCGGTACAGAAGCGAGTATGCTTGATCCAAATGTGGATAGGTTTTATTGTAAGAAAATGAAAGGGAAGATGATCGCAGGTTACATCGAACAGGTCGAGTTTAAGGATGATATGCCGCCGATCCCAGACTGGTGCCCGTGTCTCCTGAAAAATATGAATCTCGTTAGGCGGTCGGACGTGTATCAGCTTGCCGGAAAGAATGGAATCATCCGTGCCCACGTTGCCGACGTAGACCTAATGGAGATCGCGGAATAAAAAAGCTTTCATCCTTGGTTAGCATCTGACTATTTCCGTCTGAAAAGATAGCGGGGAATAAGCACAACATAAAATTTAAATTCACCGCTTGACAATCCGCTTTGTTTGTGCTATTTTCTTATTATAGCAACACATTAAATTTAAATTTGAGAGGAGATTTCAACAATGAAGAACATCCACGTCACCTTTAAGGGAACCACTCCGCTGTTGATGCATTCTTGCCGTAGCCTCAACCACTTTGACCCGCTCTCTATCGAGATGGCGAAGCTCAACGCCAAGAAGAACAAAAAGACGGAGGAAGAGGAGATCCGCCTGTCCGATCTGGAATGGGAAACCGGCCTCTACTGGGATGACAAAGCCGGACGTCCTTATGTTCCCGCCGAGAATATCGAGGCAACCGTCCGCGATGGCGCGAAGGCTCGCCGTAAGGGGAAGGAGATCATCCGTGGGTTCAGTGTGCTGGATATGATGGCGTATCTGGATATCGGTGAGAATCTGACCAAGGAGGAGATGGCGACGGACGCCCGTTTCCGCGATATCCGTCCCATGCGCGTCATGCGCAACCGTATCATGCGCACCCGTCCCCGCTTCAATATGTGGAAAGTGGGCTTCAATGCCATGTATGATGAGAACATCTTGAGTTTCAGCGATATCGTGGATGCCATTGAGTACGCCGGACAGTACGTTGGGCTCTGTGACAGCCGCCCGAAGTACGGTAGGTTTGTGGCTACCATCGAGGAACTGGATTAAATGAAACCGTAGAAATAAGAAAGGAGTCAACCATGGAGATCAAGAAAAATCCGCTCTACGACAAGAAGACGGCGGCGCTCGTCTCATACATCTCGTCGCTCTCCCCCGGTTCTTACGCCCATCACTTCGAGATATCGCCTGTCATTGGTGAGAAGTACAACAGCAAAGAATACCGCTATATTGTGAACCGCGCCAAACGCGAGCTGAAGAAGGCACATATCTACATCAAGGGCGTCCGGAGCGTTGGGTATCGTGTCTTGGAGCCCGGAGATTTCAACACGCTTGCCGTCGATGAATTTGGGAAAGCCACCAAGCATCTCAAGGAGGGTGAGAAAGCCCTTGCAAATGCTCCGGTGGAGAAAATGAATGATTTTGATCGTGGGGTCTACAATGAAATCAAAGACCACTACCAGAATATCACGAATCGCGTGATCGGAGTCAACGTGACGGTCAAGCGCCTTGTCGGACACCGCAATCCATTTTCTCCCGCGAATATTCAGTCTACCCGTCCGTGATACGGATACTGCGAGCCTAGCATTTCGTGTCATGTCCTGTCGGGCCAGGCCACGTCGAGCCACGTCAAGCATTTCGAGCCTTGCCGCGCTTTGCCACGCCAAGTTTAGCCCTGTCGAGCCGAGCATTTCATGCCCTGTCGAGCCTAGCCGTGCTGCGTCAAGTCGAGCCGAGCATTTCAAGTTAGGTCATGCCGTGTCTAGCCTAGCCGCGTCAAGTCAAGCATTTCGAGTCTGGCCTAGCCATGCCAAGCCTAGCTGCGCCACGTCAAGCATTTCGAGCCTTGCCAGGCCATGCCGAGCCCCGCCGCGTCAAGTCGAGCCAAGCATTTCATGACCAGCCACGCCAGGTCGGGTCTGGACGGGTCATGCCGAGTCAGGTCTAGCCGTGTCTAGCCATGCCAAGTCAAGCAAGCGGTTCCTGGAGGTCTCCGCCCAAAAGCCTCCATCCATACATCCTATAAGGAGCGATCCTATATGACAGAATCAGAACTTTATGCGGAACACTACGCCAACGGCGGAATAAAATCTGACGAGCGCAGAAGAACCTACGGAGAAGTTTTTACTCCGGAATGGTTGGTCAAGGATATGTGCAACATGATCGAAAAGGAGTCCGGTCCGGATGCGGATGCCTTCGAGATCCTCACACATACCTGGCTGGACCCAGCTGTCGGAACAGGCAACTTTCCGGCCGAGATTCTGCGCCGGAAATTCGCGGTCTGTGAGACACCGCTGGATGGTGTTGTGGCGCTGAATACCGTCTACGCCATTGATATCCAGCAGGACAACGTGGAGGAGACCAGGCAGCGTCTGAAGGATATGTTTATCGAGCGGTTTGACGCTGCGCCGGAGGTTGTGGATGCGATTCTGGAGCGCAATATTGTCTGCGGAAATTTCCTGACCGGCAGAAATACGGATGGCACCAAAATCTGGTTTTTGGAGGACTGCAAAGAATATTGGGAAGGGATTGAGCGGATGCAAAAAGAGGAGGAGAGGAAAGCCCGCAGAAAAAATGTGCGGAAGCAGGAAAAACTCCATTGAAAAGTTGTGTGGCTGCGGTTAGCATCCCCGCTTTTTCTTATGTAATAGCAACACATTTAATTTAAACGAGAGAGGGGATTCGCTATGAAATACCGCTGTCACGGAGAACACATTCCGCAGGAGGTCCGCCGGGAATTGAACGACAAGATTCTCTATCTGGTCGATCAGAATCTGGCGGAGCGGTCCGGCATTACACGCGAGGATATCTATAACGCCTATACCGGAGACGGCGGGCTGCACGGACTGAACCGGGCGGACTTTGCCGACTACCACGAGTTTGCGGAGGCCAAGAAGGAGATCGAAAACGGCCAGTTCTTTACGCCCCACGCGGTCTGCCAGCTTATCATGGAGGCGCTGTCTCCATCTGTCGATGAGACGGTGGCGGACCTTACCTCCGGAACTGCAAATTTCGCAAACTTCATGCCTGTAGAAGAAAATTTCTACGGCTGCGAGCTGGATATCAAATCCCATAAGGTGGCCTGCTACCTCTATCCAACCGCCAACCTGGAACACAAGGATATCCGCTTCTACAAGCCGGATATGCGTTTTGATTACGTGGTCGGGAATCCTCCCTTCAATCTGAAGTGGGAGACGGAGAGCGGCACTGTGATCTCGCAGATGTATTACTGTCTCAAGGCGGCCCAGCTGATGAAGCCTCTCGGACTGATGGCAATCGTCGTCCCGGCGTCCTTCCTGAACGACTCCTATCTGGACAGTGCGAAAATTTCCGAACTGTCAGGAAAATTTTCTTTCCTCGGTCAGATTGCCATTCAGAAGGACGCCTTTAAGTCGCTTGGTGTGGATAGCTATCCCACCAAGATCCTTTTCTTTCAGCGCCTTTTGGACGACTCAGAAAAAGGAAAGCCCTATCATCTGACCACGGCCAACTCTTTTATCCTGACCGATATGAACGACGCTGCTTCCATTTTGGAGGTCGTGCGAAGCGAGATCGTCCGTCCTGCCAAAGAGACGCGGCGGGCCAACCGCGCCCGCGCCATCCTCGCTCAGTCCGGCGGAAGTGAGGACACCTTTGAATATGAGGTGCGGAAGCTCCTCTATCATATCAAGTCCAATCCAAAGCTAGTGAATAAATATGCAAAGTGTCAGGAGACGCTCTATAAGTTCCGCCACCAGGAGCAGCCCAAGGATATGGAGTATAAGGATTGGGTGAAGGTACGGCTGACGGAGGCAAAGGTACTGGCCTATCTGCGCCGTGTGATTCGTTCCCAAAATCAGAGGCCCAGCAGGGATGTGATCCGTCTGGTGAAGCGGGACGGCGGTCTGATCTACAAGGGATACAGCCAGAAGATGCGGCAACTCATGTCGCTGGACATGAAGGAGCTGGTCCCATTCTATGCGCTCGCCTCCGGACAGGCGGATGCCAACAATCTGGAGTTTGGCCTGGAGCCATACGGACGGCTCATCCGCCGCAAGCAGCGGGATTACCAGCGGGAAACCAAACCTTTTGCGAAGATGACCGAGGATGCCGGGATCGCCAAGTTTCTCTCGGAATTTTCGGTCTATGACAGGGAAAACGACGAGTGTGTTCACCTTAACGCCATCCAGCGCCATGACTTGAACCTTGTATTGCAGAAGCGGTATCACCTTCTGCAGTGGGAACAGGGCGGCGGAAAAACTCTCGCCGGAATTTCTACAGGTTTGTATCGGATGACCTGCCAGGGAGCGCGGAACGTGTGGGTAGTATCCACCGCCATTTCCATTAAGAACAACTGGGATCTGGTACTGAAGAACTACGGTATCAACTACAGGATGATCCGGAGACTATCCGATCTGGATGCGGTGCAAGACGGCGAGTTCGTCATCATTACCCTAAACCAGCTGACCAAGTACCGGAAGCAGATCAAGCGCCATATCAAAATTCGCAAGCAGAATGTGTGTCTGGTCTTTGATGAGTCGGACGAGATGACCAACCCGAACAGCAAGCGGACCCGCGCCGTGCTGGACTGTTTCCGGAAGGTGCGGTTTAAGTTGGCAATGACCGGTACCGTCACCCGGAACAACATCTCGGAGTGTGCGCCCCAGCTGGAGCTGCTCTATAACAACTCCTACAATATGCTCTCCTGGGCGACGGAGCTGTACAACTACGAGAAGGACAGCGAAGGAAACGAATTTCTGAACACTTCGGAAAATCCCTACTACGGCAAACCGATTCCGGCATTCAAGCCCGGATACACCCTATTCTCTGAGTCTCACCTGCCGGAGCGGATCACCGTTTTCGGAGTGGGCAAGAAAAATCAGGACATCTTTAACAGAGACGCCCTGGACCGCCTCCTATCCTACTCCGTGATTACCCGGACATTTGCGGAAATCACCGGAAAAGAGATTCGGAGGATTCATCAAATCCCTGTTTCATTCACTCCGGAGGAGCGGAACATCTACCAAAAGGCGATCAAGGAGTTCTATTCCATGCGCCAGCGGTATTTCGCTCTCACCGGAAACAGCCGGAAGGACAGTATGATGGCGCTGATCCAGCAGATCACCCTGTTGCTGCGTATTTCCGCCGCGCCGAATACCGTAGAGGAGTACACCAGCCCGGACGCCCCTGTGAAGCTGCGAAAGGTCTGCGATATGCTGTCCCAGTGGCCGGACGAGGTGGCCGTTGTCGGCGTCCGACACAAGATTGTTGTGAATGCCTATGCCGCAGAGATTCGCAGGAGTTTTCCTAACCGTCCTCTATTTGTCGTGACCGGGGAGACCACCACACTGGCCGGACGACGGAAGCTGAAGCACCAGCTGAAGGAGAGCGGGAATGGCATCCTGGTCTGCACCCAGCAATGCCTCCCCTCCTCTGTCAACTTTGAGTTTGTCAACAAAATCATCATTCCGGAGCTACACTACAATAACGCCCGGATGAGCCAGTTCTATATGAGATTTGTCCGCTTTACCTCCACGGAGCAGAAGGATATCTACTTTGTCACCTATTCCGGAAGCATTGAGTCGAATCAGATGCAGATGGTACTGGCAAAGGAGAAACTGAATCTCTATATGAAGGGACAGAACGTGGATCTGGATGAGGTATACGAGCGTTTTGGCGTGGATTATGACCTGATGAGTCTGCTCATGTCAAGGGAAAAGGACGAGGACGGCCATTTCTCCATCTCCTGGGGACAACAAAATATCAGCTGAGGTTAGCAAATACGGATTATTTTCTGTAAACAAAGTAGCAGGAAGCCGCCCTCAAAAGAGGGCGGCCCTGCGCAGCTTATGAAAAGTGTTCGATCAGTTCGGTACAGATTGGATAACCGGTGTATTCTTCGTTATAAGTGTATATCTCCTCAAACATCTCTTTTGTGACGTGTTTGTCCAGATATTCATTCAGTGCCTCCGGATCTTTGGCGTCCTGATACATCTTGGAGAGATCCCACAGGTCTCCTGCGGCGACTTTCAATTTAATATCTTGCGTCAGTTCGTCGTCGGCGTCCTTTGCCTCATAGTATGTGCCTGTGAACTGATCGACACAACTCTGAAATTCTTTGGATTGAGAAGAACAGGCGGTGAGAACAAAGAACATGACTGCAATAAGGATCAGAAGTAATTTCTTCATTGGTGTTCCTCCAAATGGATCTGTTTTTCCCGGAACGCACGGAGCATCCCGTTTTCCCAGGCGGTTTTGATATGACTTCTGCACCATTTGATGTAGCGGTCATATTGGAGCGCGGCGGCCTGTGCGGACAGTCCGTAGACAACTTTTGTTTCTTCTGCGGATCGTATCCCCATTTCCCGCATAATGGGCAGAGGGGCAAGCAGATTCCACGCAAAGAGATCCGCTTCTCCCTCAAACTGGTCGAAAAATTCCCGGTGCTCCGTATAGGCGATGTTGGCCTCCTCAATAGTTTCCAGATGCCCAAGACAGATGTGCCCGATCTCGTGGGCAATCGTCCAGCGGACGCGGCCTGCGTTCATGGATGCGTTGTAGAGGATCAGATACCGGTCGGACTCCGGTTCCAGGTGTGTCGCACCGGAGTTGCTCTTGCAGAGAACGGCGATATCCTCCACCGTACAGCTTGCGACCTGTGCTATCTCCTGATAGGAGAGGATACGGCAGTTTTTCCGGATGTATGGTAGCGCCGTCTCCGGGTAGATCGGATAGGTGATCGTGTGCATCTTCTGGTAGAGCTCCAGAACATTTCGCTGAACAAAAACATTTCTTACCATGGTCCACCACCTTCCTGTCTGTTGGAGATCTTATGATATCACATAAGGTGTCCAAAAAAACGGACAGTGAATTTCATTCGTCATCTTTTTTCTGGTCGGAAAAAGCGTAGTCAAAGCCTATGCGCAGGATTCCCATCATCCGCTCTTTATCCTGTTCGCTCATCCGCTCTCTGGCCCGTTGCAGGGAGATATAGTCCGGATCACCGGCCAGATCGTTCGCGGTAGAGCGGATATCGGAAGCACCGGCAAGGTAGTCAATCGATACGTGGAAGTAATTTGCAATTTTTGTGACCTTATCGATGGATGGTGTGACGGCACCCTTCCATTTTGAGATGGTAGTCCTGCTAAAACCGAGATCCGCTTCCAGTTTGGCAAATGTAGTCCCTGCTTCCAAGCACAGTTCTTTGATTCTGGTATAGAGAATAGAATCCATTTCGCACCCCCTGAATATTTTTCAAGAAATCGCTTGACAGGAATAATATATTCTGTTATAGTTGTCTTGGAATTGAAAATATTTCAGACATCCCTATTCTAACACGAAAAAACAGCAATGTCAATCTTTACATTATTGGAGGAATCTAAAAAATGCAGATCTCGAACGGTATCTTTAGGAATTACGGTGATTTTGAGCTGGACATCAATGCTGTAGGGATGCGCAGCGTCAGTTTGAACGATATCAGGCTTCCGTATTCCGGGGAACTCCCCGCGCAGATGCGCCCTGTACAGTCCGCTTATGTCTATCTGAACGTCCAGCTGGTGCAGGGTGTTCGTCTGGTGTTGCTGACGGATAACGGGGCAGGTAAGTGCTCCAGGCGTCCTCTGGATGCCTCCAACGAGGAGATCATTTCCTTGCTGGATCGGTTCTTTACGCAGGATGCGGGTTCCACCGGCCTGGAAGACTACTGGTTGGGCGTATGGCAGGCGTACTACATAGAGTGGAGAAAGATCGTTACCTCCCCCAGCCGCTTGCTGGATGTGATTTCCAATTTGTCTGACCGTGATAAGCAGTTTTTGCAGCAGCACATGATGGACCGGAACGCCGTTTCGTGATCGTATCACACCCTCTCTCGGAAAAACTTTTTAAATTTAATGTTTTGCTATTGACAAATCGGTTAGCACGTGGTAAGATAGAAACATAGAAAATGATTTGAACGGATTGGAGAGGGGAACTATGATCCGCGATCAATTTTTTCAGGACACAAATGGAGGGTACGCAAAATACGCCAATAAAATGATCTTCGACCAAACCTGGTCGCGCGTAAAGACGTTCGAGGAGAGCACCGGCCTATGTCTGGACGACGGCCTGACAAAAGAGCAGTATATCGAACTTTTTACTTCTATGAAGCCCAGAAAGAACAGTGTATTTAAGAATTATAAGTACGCATTACTGTACTATGTCAGGTATCTGATTGACAACGGTGTGTTGCCGCCGGAGCATGAGGCGATAATCTCCTCCATCAAGATCAAGGATACCGCCGTGATAGAAGAAGGGTCAGTCGTACAGTATTACAAAGATATTGATATGCTGCGTAATGCGATTTGGGATTCTATCAGATCGGCAATGGTCGATGACGAAACGGTCTACTATATGCCTGCTGTTATTTTATATCTTGCTTGGTACGGTTTGACGGAAGAAGAAATTTTGAATTATGAGAAGTCTGATGTCCTTGATGACGGTATTATGATTCATGGGAATAAGCTGGTCATCCCGCCGGACATTCTTGGGATATTCACCAGATTTCGTGATGCCGATGGTTATTATCAGCTGGCAAAAAACGAGATTTTCCACAAATATGCGTATTCCAACTATCTGATTCGGACGGAGCGGACGGACCATCTCAATCATGTTCAGTTTCGTTGCGCACTCTATCGTTTCAATCATATCTGTGACAATGTTTACTCTCTTACGTATAGCGTAGTGTTTCAATCCGGCATTTTCAATCGCGTGTACCGCATGGAGTGCGATGGGTTCAAACTGGATCTGACAGATGGCGCGACCGCTTCCAGAGTCTTTTGCGATGACCTTTCCGATGGCACCCGCCGTAATAACAAGATCCGTGAGTACGAGTTTTACAAGAGTCTTTTCTATAAAAGTTAAATGGCTTCGGCCATTTAGCTTACCGTAAGCAAAACATTTAATTTAAATATTAAAGGAAGTGTATTAGATGTTCAGACGAAGTACCATACCGCCCGATTTCCTGCTCAATAAGCAAAACGAGATCATACAGTTATCCCAGCAGGCGGATGACGCTCTTGATCTTGTGACCCGCACCATGAATGGGCTGGAGCTCATCAACCAGCAGATCGACAGCAATCTGTCCGAGATCGACGAGTACACGCAGAAGCTCGGCGAGACTCGTGTAGCTATGGAGCGGCAGCGGCACAACAACGCTGCGATCATCTCCAATTTCGCAAAGCTTCTGGACACAGGCGATACTGAGAGCGCCGGTGAACCGTAACCAAGTCCTCCTCTGATGTGTGTTGTGAGACGCTTACAGCAATATTAAAAAACAAATCTTGAAAATTTGAATCAGATGCGTCTCGTACAGATGGAGATGGATGGGTTCAATCCCCATTCTCTCCGCCACGCCGCTCTGCAGCAGGCATGCTTTCTCTCCCTTTCTCTCTGGCTGCGGGAAAGACCGCTGGCGGCCCGGAAAGACGGGCAAACACGTCAACGTAGCTCAGATGGCAGAGCGCCATTCAGAGTTGATCGCCTGATTGGTAGTCGTAGGTTCAAGTCCTGCCGTTGGCGATACGGGGCATGGTTATTTTTAATTGGGGTATATATTTGCGGATGTATACTTGCCATGTTCCCCATTATGTCTTCACCCGGTGCGTGAGCCGGTGAAGGCCAGTTTCGGTACCGGTCCCCTCCCGGTCTACCGATGGCGGCCCGGAAAGACGGGCAATTATGCGGAGGTAGCTCAGTTGGTAGAGCCTCGGACAATAAAAGATGTGGAACAGGATATGTCCACTTACAGCAAAGTTTCAAGGAACTCTGATCGCCGCCGGTTCAAATCCGGCCCTCCGCACAATGCCAGGGAAGCTCAGATGGCAGAGCACGTATGAAATGTGTTTCTTGCGAGACACTCACAGCAATTTTCTAATGGTCTGATAAACCCGTGGTCGCAGGTTCGAGTCCTGCCCCTGGCTTCTATGCTGCTGTGGTCTAATTGGAAAGACGCCCGTGGGAGTTGATCGACCCAAATACGGGAGACGTCGGTTCGATTCCGGCCAGTAGCCGTCTAAAGGTAGTCAACAACTGACGTTAAATAGGTGTGGTAACGGTGCGAACCCGGAGCCGGATAGAGACCGGCAACAGTGTGCGGTGGCGGAATAAGACGCTACAGTGATGCTTCTTTTAGGTTGGTTGGGGATAGCGCCGCGTGAGCGGGATTGGGTGCCCCGTAAAATGATCCTTGAGTACGCCACGGCCCACCTTTACGGTGCGTATTCGGTGGCAGAGGGTAATATACAGAATATCCTAAAACTCCAACCGTGTATGGGTGCAAGTCCCATGCCCGCACACTTTATATGTCTCTGTTCGGTGCATGAACCGGGCTGAGACGTTAAAGCGATGGACAAGTCTATCGTGGGCAATGAGAAAGCCTTTACGGAGATGGCAAATCCGCTGTTCGTATTCGACGGAAACGCTACGGGCAGGAAAACCCAAGAATCGGTGTTCTTACTTGCATCTACCTAAGTAATGGCGGTCCGGAAAGACGGATATTCTACGCGGCGGTCGTTTAGTGGCAAGACGCGGAGCCATAAAATGTGAAGCTTTTGTTTCACTAACAGCAATTTAAGGACATCCTCTCCGTATCGCAGGTTCGACTCCTGCCCGCCGCTCCAAATCATTAAAATCTTAAAGAGGTGGTCAAAATGAATCAGAACGGTACATTTATTGGATGTATCAAAGACACGTTGGATAGTGAGTTTAACGTGTCCGTTACGGAGAATGGTGCTGTCGGATACCGCACCACCGGTCATGCGCTGCTGGATCTGAATTACAGTATCGCCTCTCTCCGCAGCGCCTCTCCCCAGAGCATTACGGATCAGTTCTGTAAGGCGTTTTTCGGTGACGGCAAACTGGCGGCGATGAAGTGGCTGTTCTATGCCCGCGATGTGCGCGGTGGATTGGGAGAGCGCCGGTTGTTTCGTCTCATTATGCAGGATCTGGCAAACGATTATCCCGATATGGTAACCGCTCTGATTCCTCTGATCCCTGAGTATGGCCGCTGGGATGATTTGTGGGGACTTCTGGATACGCCCGTGCGGGATGCGGTCATCAGGCTGGTCAAGGCGCAGCTGAAGCAGGACAGGAAGGATATGGCCGGGAAACGTCCCGTCTCTCTCCTCGCCAAATGGATGCCGAGGATCAGATCGACCTCTGCCAGCAAGCGGTATTATGCGCAGATTTTGCGTAAGGGACTTGGGATGCTGGAGGCACAGTACCAACATACCATTTCCGGTCTGTCTCGCTATCTCTGTGTGGTGGAACGGCAGATGTCAATGCGCCAGTGGAGCAGAATCGACTATCAGCGTGTTCCATCTCGCGCCAACCTGATCTACAACAACGCCTTCCTTCGTCATGACGAGATACGCCGTCGAGAATTTCTTGCGAAGCTGGAAAATGGGGAAGCCAAGATCAACGCCGGCACCCTATTCCCTCACGATATCGTCCATCGCTATATGAATAATTCTGTTTGGTATCAGAAACTTATGAGCTATGATGCGACATTAGAGGAGCTTTGGAAGAACCTGCCGGATACAGTGAACGGCAACGGAAATACCATTGTTGTTGCGGATGGGTCAGGAAGTATGATGGAGCCGATCAACCCAAAAGGCGGTACGTCCGCATTGGATGTGGCGAACGCTCTGGCAATCTACTTTGCCGAACGTTCCTCCGGACAGTTTAAGGATCAGTATATCACATTTTCCGCAAATCCCCGTCTGGTGGACCTCCACAGAGGGAAGACTTTGCACGATAAGCTTAAGATTGCCATGTCGCACAATGAGATGGCAAACACCAATGTGGAGGCTGTCTTTGATCTGATTCTGACAACGGCGGTCAATCACCGTATGGAGCAGAGCGAGCTCCCCGCAAATGTTCTTATCATCTCCGATATGGAGTTTGATACGTGCGCGAGATCCAGCAGCAGGGATAGGATGACTTCTCGTCTGTTCAGTGTGATTGAGGAGAAGTACAAAAATGCCGGTTACAAGCTCCCGCGTCTGGTATTCTGGAATGTCAATTCCAGATCCCGTACAATCCCCATCAAGGAGAATGAGATGGGTGTCGCCCTGGTCAGCGGTTTCAGCGTCAATGTGGTGAACATGGTTATGTCCGGCGAGCTTGATCCCTATCGGTGCCTGTTGGAGGCTGTCAACACGGAGCGTTACCAGCCTGTGGAGGATGCGGTGAAGCCGTTTATTTAAGCCGTAAGCAAAACATTTAATTTAAATTCCAAAAAAGGAGGCTTGGACAGAACATTGCATGAGCTTGTTTCTTCCAAGTCTCTTTTGATTGGCAGAATATGAGAAAGAGAGGAAATGAATATGGCGTACAGAGATCCAAAGACCGGGCAAGTATTTCAGGAGCTTGATCCTGATAGATGTTATTTTCACGGTGATTGTGCCGAATGCCCAACCGCACCGTACAAAACGTGTTATGAGCTTATTAAGAACGACCCATACGGGGCCGCCGCATTGTTTGGTTTTGAAATGGTACCTGATGATCCCAATGATGTGAATAAACCGGACGATACCAAGATCGTGTACAACGGAAAAACCGCAGCGGATCTGACGCCGCAGGAGACGGAGGAATGGTGTATGGGAATTTCGGAAGCGCCTGAACTTACGGTTCCGAAGGTACCGGATTCAAACCTTGCAAGAATACTGGGCGTAAGAGAAGATGAGGAATGGCATTTCCTTGGTGGTCTCCCGCTCAATGACTCCGTGTTCCGCATCCATGACGGTGTACGGCAGCATAAAATTGGGAATATTTGGTATGACTGCGGGAATGAGGCTTTCCTGGCAGATATGATCGCCCATCCGGATCGGATTATGCATATCCCACATCTGACGGAAGCAGAACTGTCGATTCTGAAAGCTTCCAAGGCGAAATGGGTGACGAAGGATAAAACGGAAGGCTGGGTCCATCTTTGGAGGGATGCAGAGCCGAAATACAATGCGAACGGCGGTATATTTGAAGGAATTTATTTCGCAACGTTTGTCCCGGACGTCTTTTCTTCGATCCATCGCGGTGATTGTATTCGTGTCAGGGAGGTGCTTCCGGATGAGTAAACCGAAGATTGATATTTCCGGTGAGAACTTCGGAACGATGCTGAACTGCGCGGTGCGGTATGCCATTGGACGCGAATCCTATATGCCTGGTTTTGTGATTTCGTATATCACGCCGCTGCTGCCGTATCTGTCCAAGAGAACGCTGTACGTATTTGACCAGGATGTGACAGACCAGCGTTACACCGGCGGATATGGCGATCCGAGCATTGACGAGCCGAGCTGGATGCGCTTCCTGGATGCCGTCCATGCGGAGCAGGACCGTCGCGGTTACGAGCGGTATATGGATTTTCGGGAGGAACAGCATGACATTTGAAGATGCGATCAAGATCCTGGAATACCCTGTACGCAAATGGCTCATGGACACGGATGAAAGAGACGATGGGTTAAGTTATGTTGATGCGCTTGATATGGCGATCAACGCTCTCCGTATTCAGAAGCAGCGGGAACAGCTCTGGCACGATGCCAAAACAGATCCGCCGGAGATGCCAGGTCTGTATTATGGCGCAAAAGATGATACCAACATTATGTATGCTGTCAATTACCGCAATGGCGTGTGGACGTCAGCTTGCTCCGGGCAGAAATTGGATATCATCAGATGGGCATACTACACAGCATTTGATTGTGATGGCTGATATAGGAGGTGGAGGAATGAACAGGGAAGAAAGCGGGCTTTCCCCGTCCATCGAAAAGCAACGGATGGAATGGGAGCGGGAGCGGGCCCTGGAAAGAAAAAAGTTGTGCCCATTACGTTATCAGGAAAACGGGAATTGCCTGCCAGTCGGCGGTTTTTGCCTGGACTCCGTAAGCGAGCCGATTTGCAAGGCCATGCACATGGCGTATGAAATGGGCTTTACGGATGGAATCGCCTGTACCAAGCGCGAGGAGGATGAGAAAAACGAGCCCCTGACGCTGGATGAGCTTCAGAAGATGCCAGGACAGCCAGTTTATATCGTACCAACTCACACGACCGTATATGACTATGAGCCGGCGTGGGCACTGGTGAACGTTGGTGAGCAATTTTGCGAAGACTCGCATCATATCTACCTGTTTGAAGAAATCGGGATAGACTGGTTGGCCTACCGCCGCCCGCCGGTAAAGGAGGAAGCATGATGGATGAGTTGAAACCGTGTCCCTTTTGTGGAAGCACCGATGTACATATCACAGACGCATGGCCTCATTACGTTTATTGCCTGGGCTGCAATGCGAGGGTAAAACCGATCAATCCTCAGTTCGGAGAGGACGGTATCAAAGAGGCAGTTATGGCCTGGAATAGACGCCGGCCGGTGAAGGAGGATACGTGATGGACGAATTAAAGCCTTGTCCATTTTGCGGAGGAGAGGCAAAATACGACAGCTACGCAATGAGCCCTTACGAAAAAGCGAATATCAACTACATAGACGGGAAATGGCACTATGTATATTGCAGTGACTGTCTTGCGCAAGGACCGGAAGTATTGTCAAAGGAGGACGCTATTGCCGACTGGAACCGCAGGACGCCGGTAAAGGAGGAAACATAATGGTTATGGCAAATTGTCCTTTCTGCGGATCTGAAAAGATAAAAATAGATAAAAAGAGTGTCCGTGATGGATATACCGAACTTGGAGAACGGGTCGAACGGCATACGTTTTCTGTCCGTTGTAATCGGTGTTATGCGCGAGGACCGGCTGTCGGTGGGCGTGTGATCCACTATCTGCGTTCTGATTTACCATTGCCAAAATGGGCAACGACCGATAAAACATTAGAGGAAAGAGCGGTTGAAGCTTGGAATCGTAGAGCACAAGAAAAGAACGATCCACTGGTGTTGGACGAACTGAGGCAGATGGATGGCCAGCCGGTTTTTATCGAACACGACATACTGCCTAAGTTCAATCATGTATGGGTGGTTTGGAACAATCAGGTTTCGGATGATATTCACGATGGGCTAGATGGTTACGGTATCTTTTGGAGGGCATATCGTTATCCGCCAATAAAGGAGGAAACATAATGGATCGTTTTGAAATTGCAAAGATGCTCCGCAAATATAGTGAGCCAGTTGTAGCCTATAAGCTGGATGCAGAATTTGCCGCTGCTGTAACTCAGGCAGCGATCAAGCTGGCGAAAAAGCCTGCTTTGGACCCATGTCCATTCTGTGGGATGAGAGCCAAAATAGTGATTTGTGATGATGAAGGCAACATTCACGATGAAGATTACCGAAACAATCCGTATAGCGGTTTGTCATTTGGTATTATCCATGATAGTACTTGTGCAGATGATGATTGCCCAATTGCGACGTATGCTGGTGATGGAATCCTTGGAAGACATCTCTATGACACAAAAGATGATGCAATCGAAGCCTGGAATCGGAGATCACAGTAAAAGGAGATTGTATAATGAACAGTGAATTGATCCGTCTTGCAAAGAAGGCTGCCGATGCGTGGAGAGATACGGATACATATCACCAAGCTGCGGATCTGATTGATGCGCTCATTAAAGAACAGACAGATATGCCAGACTGGATGCAGGAATTTATGTTTGATCCTGAGTCTGCAAAGCGTATTGTTGATACTATATATCACCATGCAATGTCATTGAAAGACTGTGCTCAACTCATAGAGATGGCGGCACCGTTCTATGATCGTATGACAAGCGATGGAGTTGTTGCTGCGATCAGAGATATGACAGAGCAGGTGCAGGATATCAATACCATGTTGAATGCAGATATTATGATGGATCGAAAAGGGAGAGCGTAGTTTTATGACGATATATCATGTCGATAGGTTCTATGGAAAGGATGACAGCGTTTACTATGACGTTTCTCCATACAGTTTCAAAGGTACCCTTTCGCTGTATTTTGGGTTTGATCTTAATATCATGAAGTGGCGCTATCATTTTTGTCCTTGGTATCGTCGATTTATAGAACCTGTTAAATGGTTTCGGATGGCACATTTTTCGGAAACAGCAGCAAAAGCACACGCAAAAAGGATCAATGAAAAATCAGCAAATTATTTTGGAGATAGATTATGAGAGCAAGTGCCGTCAACAAATATATGGAAAGAGTCACCGTAACGGAAAACCGCAGAAATAAGCGCCTTTACCATATTGGAGACAAATTCCTTGTTGCTGTTTCCACTCGTATCCCCAGCTACGAAGTTATGAAGTGTTATAAACGGAATGGACAGATAAAAGAGATACCAAACACAGTCTTGGTAATATATACGTATTTCACAGACGAAAAAGGCCAATTCAAGGATCGGTACAATATCACCCTCAAGCCAAGCGACTATAAAGACTATCAAATTATCAACTTAGACTATCTATGCGAGGCAACACCGGAAAACGAACGTAAGCTGGTGGCTGAGTGCATCCGCTTGGCCGTTGAAGACGGAGCAGTATAAAAGAAAGCGTGGTTTTATGAGTAACGTAGTAGAAGAATATCGCGGGGATTCTATCAGTAGGAAGTACGCAATTTCACAGCTCGAACTTCTTCTCAAGGAGTCAGGCGACCAAGAAGAACAAGAGTATGTTTCTCGTTTCATAGATTTCTTACAGTGTTTACCTGCAAAGAAATTTACAGACAAACATGAAAGTAAAGTTTTATAAAAGACAAAAAATAAAGCCTCCCAACGGGAGGCTGAGGATTATACATGGCCGTTCTTCCAATCCATGTAAACGCAGAATAATGTTGCCGGAGAGATATGGTATTGTTCGGCGACCTTTGCAAAATCAGCGAACATTATCCTTAACCCCTTATCAAGTGGCATATCATGTTGCCTTAAAAGGTCATCAATCACGATAGCGGCGGCTTTTTTATCGGTATTTGTCATCATTTGATATTCAGAATTGATGATACTATCTGTCGTTGTGTCGTTTGTGAGTGTCCTAGCTAATTTGCACTGCTGTTCGCTTACCATAATAATACCCCTCCTAGAAAGGTTGTGATCGTAATGGAAGAGATTTTAGGTGAACTTTTAGGATTGGATGTATCCTCAATGTCCACATACGAAGTGCTCTGTGAGCTTGCTAAACGCTGGGAAAACTTATAAGAATTGTAATTCAATTTCCTGGAAATGTCAAGGAGATTTATCAAAGTCGAGTTTCATGAAAGGAGCAGAACGATGAAGCACAGGCACCCTTTTACCGGACATGGCTTCAAGATAGTGGAGCGGTCAAATGTTTTACAACAGGATTCGATGGGTTATCCGCTCAGGCTTTGCATCTGTCAATGTACCAAGTGCAGGAAGACCGAACAGCAGTGGTTAGACACAAGTGAAGAAGCACTCCAAGAGTTGGACGATGGCCGTTCCGTTCTTCTTGAGTGGACCAAAGTTTAGTTTCGTGAGGAGCAGCTTTATGTGGGAGTCCGAAGAACAGAAACTTATCAAGAGCGGTCGTAAATGGAAGCCGAGTGCAGATTATATGCCGTATAGATGCGCTGAACTATTTTGTGAAGAGTGCGGAGCCTCCCTTGGAATCCACGATATTGTTTGCACCAACTTGGAGACCAATATGTACTGCGGAAAATGTGTCCAAAAATACATTAAACAGACACCTATCTCCCTTCCGTGTGGGACAATCCGAAAAGATTTCGGAGACTCCGTATCGTTAGAGTATATAGACAATTATTACGATTCTATCGTTGTAAATAAGGTATGCTATTTCAACCGGAAGGGCCGGTACATCAAGGTTAAGGGTAAACGATATTATGTATGAAGTTTAGTTTTGTAAGGAGGGCTGTATTTTGAGCGAAAATACTACTGACGAGCAGGTTAATAGCTTTGTCAATGCCAACAAGGACAAAGGATACATCGGAAAATTTGAACCTTACGCAGTCGATGTGATGGTCCACGTCGATAAAGAAATGCTGAAATGGCTGTGGTTGGATAAGTTCCCTGATGATCCGAAGGAGCTTGCCGATGAAATCCGCACAGCGGTTCATCTTTCATATTTGCGTGTGTGATAGCCGACCGATTGAAGATGAAAGTTGGTTTTATGATGGAAGTTACTGAAGATATTATCGGTAGAAACCTGGAGCTTTGTATAGGAGAAACACCGATACTGCATGGGACAATCGAGGGATATGCAAACGGAGAGTTTACTGTTGCGTGTATGCTCACAGATACACAAACAGGCGACGTAAGATATGCCCAGGTAAAAATCTCTCCGAATGACAAGAACATGATCTTCTCTATGACGGTACAAGAGTAGCAATTGAGGTAGGAAATGACGATTGAGGAAGCAATAAATATTTTACAGGATGGAGAGTGGTGGGACGATTATAGTTTTTATCGTCCTGAGACAAGAACTTCAGATAAGGCAAAAGATGATCTCTTAGATGCGATTGACATAGCCATTGCTGCCCTCAGCGCCAAGCAAGATATGGTGAATAACGAGAAGGGCTGCAAATATTGCAGAGACCGTGAAGTTATTACATGGGATATGTACAATGATGCTGTAATGATTGATACGGATGGGAGAACCCCCATCCTTGAGGGTGGCTATTGGAATTTCAAAATCAACTTTTGCCCGATATGCGGGAGAAGGCTTTGCACAACGCAGGATGGGGCGGAGTATTGAAGCAGGACAATAAAATTTTTGTTTCGTAAAGAAGGTGACTTGATAATGTCGATTCGAGATAACAAGATGGAGTATCTGGCAGCATTAAGAAAGGCAGAAGCGAAATGGCCGCACAAAGCAAGATACCAGAATAGCCCAGACAATTGTGACCACGATTTTAGCTTTGTTATTTACTGCAATGGTGGCGATTGGGACATTGCGAGGTGCCTGAAATGCGGGGAGCAAAGAGTAGTCAGATGCACTTTTGATGATGACTACGATTGATGAAAGTTGGGTTTTATGAAAATTAAACTTGTTTTTGATGCACAGTTTTGTGGTCGCATGGAATCCATCGTCAATATTCCAGACGATACAACAGAAGAGCATATCAAGAATTTATTTCCAGCAGAACTCGGAATAGAGTATGACGAGAATTGCAGTATTGAGTTGCTTGATCAGAAAGGTTAAAGAAAGATGGATTCTATGAACAACAAATGTAGTTGTTGGCTTTGCAAAAACGAGGGTAAGAATTTTATGTCGTTGGAACTGAGCGATATTTTTATCGCCACGCCTGCAAGGTATACGTATATCGGGGACGGCCAGGAATATGATGCTCCACTTTCATACTGCCCAGCGTGCGGTCGCAAATTACCAGAAAAGCGAAAGAAAGAGTAGATTTATGCATTGGATTGTAAACTATATACGCTCTCTATTTTGTAAACACGATTTTGAACAGTTGTTATCCAGCGATTTGTACGCGCATTCTTCCGATTCGATGCCGTGCGGCCATAGGTATGTATATCGCTGTAAGAAATGCGGATATACTCAAAAAATAGTAATCTGGTAGAACGATATATATGTTGGTGGTGTTTTATGAAAGTATTTTTCCAAGATGATGTAAGTTGAAAGGATGATCCGATGAAATATATGGGAAGCAAATCGAGGATCATCAAGCATATCGCTCCCATTATTCAAGAGTATGTAGATAGGTCCGACAAGCATTTTTATTACGAGCCGTTTTGTGGTGGGTGCAACGTTATAGATCACATACAAGCCACCAGACGTTTTGCTTCAGACAAGCAGCAGTATTTGATCGCACTGTACCAAAATTTGGACAAGCTGAGTAAGCTCCCGAATTTCGTTACAAAGGAACATTATGATTCCGTAAGGAATTGTTTCAATTCTGGCGGTCAAGAGTACGAGGATTGGTACATCGGAGCGATAGGTTTTTTGGCCTCATATAACGGTCGATTTTTCGATGGTGGATATGCTGGGCTGGTACATACAAAATCCGGTATTGACAGGGACTATTACGCCGAAGCAAAGCGCAACCTGGAAGCTCAGGCGATACATTTAGACGGCATCCAATTCAAGTGTATGGATTACCGTGAAGCAGGAGATACATCTGGTTTCGTCATTTACTGCGATCCTCCATACCACGGAACAAAGCAGTACGGTATCAGCAAAAATTTCGATCATACCGCTTTCTGGGAATGGGTTAGGCAAAAATCTAAAACTAACACCGTCCTTGTCAGTGAGCATAATGCTCCACCGGATTTTAAGTGCATCTGGGAACAAGAGCTTTTGCGGACGATTGATAACTCAAAGAGAGTACCAATTATAGAGCGACTATTCATGATTTGTTGAAATGTCAATAAATAGAAACATTATCAGCGTTAATGTCAATAAATAAAAACATTAGAAGCAAGGAAGGTTGGGCGCTATGAATGTACAGGAGTTGTATCAAACCATACGCACCTATTTGGATGACGATAATGAAATAGGTTCCTATACAGTTGTTATTACCTTATCGGATAGATCTGTTGGAGCAAGAGCAGGTGTCGGCATACGAAATGCAGCCCCAGGTTTTGATTGGGAACACCGCCAGTTTCGTATTGAGCCGGAGCAAAAGATATTCCAAAATATCCATCGCATGGAGCTACCAATCGGGACTGTCCGTGAAGAATGGGGCGGGCAAACTTTCAATGCGTGTAGCCGCTGTCATGGTAAGGTTGCTTTGAGCGATAAATTCTGCCGCCATTGCGGACAGAGGCTGCGATAGGAGGATCTATGTGGATCAAAAAGAAAGAGTATGAACGGCTCAAAGACTGCGAGCGTATGAATGACGAGCTCGAAAAGGAAACAAAACGTCTCGCGGAACTGATATCCTCTCAAACAGAGGATTGCAAAGTAGGTGTATGGTGTAA
The DNA here is from genome assembly GCA_947588825.1 of uncultured Clostridia bacterium. Taxonomy (GTDB): domain Bacteria; phylum Bacillota; class Clostridia; order Oscillospirales; family CAG-272; genus CAKSQF01. The sequence goes on along the minus strand of CANPZU010000014.1, from coordinate 37,122 downwards.
GGAATGTAACCATGTTGGGTATGATGGGTCAAAGTTAACAGACTTCGACCTATTTATCGGTTATCCGTATGTACGTAGACGTGCCGGCAAGGTCATGTTTTGCAAGAAACATCTCCATGAAATCTGTCCGGAATTTGAGCAAAATTTTCTCAGAAGGGAGTTAGGATCTGAATGACAATCTTTGTGGAAACGATAGTCAAAGACGGTATTTGTCTGAACGTCGTCGGAGAGAAGCTGGGCACCGTACACGCCGATACGGTCCAAGATGCCTGCCTCAAGCTGATGCAGTATCTCACAAAAGATGATACAGCCTACGTAGATACACGATTTATCGGGATTGCGGTGGCGGATGTGCTCTCCAAGTATCTTAATGTGGTGCGTGTCCATCTTGGAAAAACGGATATGATAGGAGTGGATCGTTGATGGATGAACCAATTGGAATTTTCCTTTAAACCAGAGTATAACGATATGAACAATGAACAGTACAGCCATGTCCACGAGATTGAAAAGATCTGGGCGTTGGTGCTGCCAGCGATGTGGTGGTAACTTCAGAAAAAGGGGGAATGTGATTTGATTTATCTTGACCATGCCGCCAACACACCTGTTTTCCCAGAGGTGTTGGAGGCAATGCTTCCATGGTTTCAACCTGACCATGTAGGAAATCCAGGCAGCATACATACCCAAGGCGTGAAAGCGCGGATGGCGATTGATGAAGCCCGTCAGAAAGTGGCGGATATGCTGAATGCCCATCCATCCGAGATTTTCTTTACTTCCGGAGGAACAGAATCCAACAATGCGTGGCTCAAATGCTTTAATGGCGATCTGGTATTGACGACCGAACTGGAACACGATTCCGTTTTAGCGCCGTTGGCAAATTCTCAGAAGATCGCAACTCAATACATGAAAGTATACGGAGATGGTAGTGTCGATCTGGATGCACTGGAGTACAGTTTACAGCACACCCGTAATACAGGCCGCGCCGTATCGATCATGTGGGTCAACAATGAACTGGGGACTTCCAATGATATGGATGAGATCGGAGAGCTCTGCCAGGAGTATCACACCTTTTTTCACACAGATGCGGTGCAGGCCGCAGGCCACGTACCAATCGATGTGAAAGCGTGTCACATCGACGCGCTCTCCCTATCCGGCCATAAATTTGGCGCTCCTCTTGGTGTTGGTGTCCTTTATCTGAATAACTCCGTTCATAAATTCCCGTTCATTTCCGGCGGAGGTCAGGAATTTGGAATGCGCGGCGGTACAGAGAACGTTCCAGGGATCGTCGGGATCGGAAAGGCGGCGGAGATCGTCAAATGCCGTATGACAGACTGGAGGAAACGTTGGGCTCGTTGCCAGATCGCATTTTTCTATACGCTCAAAGGAGAATATCGCGGCAACTATTGGGTCAATGGCTGTGATGAAATATCCAATATCATCAGTCTTACGCTCACTGGCATCAACAGCGAGTCCCTTCTCCTCTTATTGGATCAGCGCGGTATCTGCCTCTCCGCCGGATCTGCGTGCAGTGCAGCAAGCTCAAAACCATCCCATGTCCTGAAGGGCATCGGCCTCTCCGACGAGGACGCGGCCAGTACCGTGCGGATCTCCATGGGTTACGACACAACAGAGCAGGATATGACCGACACGGCGCGAGCTATCGCGGAGTGCGCCGCACAGCTTGCCGCTATGTATCCGTAATAGGGTGGACAGCGATGAGTTATGATATTTATTTGTGCGACCCAGTGACGAAAAAGACCTTAGAGGTTGATACGCCCCATTTTGTGCGGGGCGGAACGTATGCCGCCTATGGCACAAAAGAGCTTTGGTTGAATGTGACGTACAACTATGGCAGATGGTACCGTCGTGATGGTGTTTTTCCTTTTGCAAATGAAAACGGAATGAGAAAAGGAATCCGCTCGATCTATGGGATGTCAGGTGCTGAAAGTATCCCGGTTTTGAAGCAGGCCATTGCTCTGTTGGAAAACTGTACCGATGATACCAGTGATGAAGATCGAAGGAAGCTTGAAGAGTATGGTGCAACCGGATACTGGTTGCCGACAAGGGAAAACGCAATCAAACCGCTCTATTCTCTGTTGTCTTTTGCTCAGATGCGTCCAGATGGCATCTGGGATGGGGACTGATCGGAGATAGAAATAGTTCATAATTTAAAATTTAAATGGAGGTAAATTATTATGTATGGTATTCCTAAGTATTTGGAAGATGCGCTTTTTTGGAATATGGATGAAGAGCCTAGTACGAGAGAGCGCCAGGTGTCTATGCCGGGTATCTCCAATGTGATTTTTCACGATCCGGCAACAATCGTATACTGGAACGACGGCACCAAGACTGTGGTGAAGTGCCAGTACGGTGATACGTTCAACGCATATACCGGCCTGGTGACCGCGATGCTGAAGCGTTACATGGGCAACAATAACACCTTTAATCGTGTGGTCAATGAGTGGTTGAAGCGTACCGGTTATGATCGCAAACCTGAGCTGCCTGCTCCGACCGGTATTCCTGCTTTGCCGGATGCGGTTGAAAACTGTGCTTCTGCTGTTGAACTTGATGTGGAAGTGCAATAATATGAACGGACTTTCTTTACTGCTGGTATTTTGCCTGATCCTTCTGTTGGTTTCAAGCACGGGCAACAACGATAACACCCATATGGGAGGTGGGCGCTTTGCATAGCGGAGAACAACTGGAAGAGTTGCAGCGCCTTCCTCTTCAGCGCAAAATTCAAGTTACGACTGCTCGTATCATTGAATGGTATCAGCATTATGACGGTAAAGTGTATGTAGCGTTTTCAGGCGGCAAAGATTCAACAGTGTTGCTTGATATTGTTCGTAGGATCTATCCGGATGTACCAGCCGTGTTTTCTGATACAGGATTGGAATTTCCGGAAGTCAGGAAATTTGCTATGAGCCGTGAGAATATTACAGTTGTGCGGCCGGAGATGAATTTTCGTAAAGTGATTGAGACGTGTGGCTATCCTGTTGTCTCAAAACGTGTAGCAGATACCGTTGAATATGGAAGAAAACCAGGTTCCTATCGTTGGAAAGAGTTGCACGGTGAAATCATGCGGAGCAACGGAACGCCATCTGAGTTCAACTGCAAGAAGTGGTGCTTCTTGTTGGATGCGCCGTTCAATATATCCGCCAGATGTTGCGATATTATGAAGAAACGTCCTATGACGAAGTATTCTAAGGAGACAGGCAGGATGCCTATCATTGCAACGATGGCAAATGAGAGTCGTTCCAGACGATCTCATTGGTTGCAATCAGGATGTAATGCGTTTTCAGCAAAGAAACCGAGTTCTCGACCGATGTTATTTTGGACAGAAGATGATGTGCTTGAATACCTTGATACCTATCAGATTCCATATGCTTCTGTTTATGGTGATATCGTGAGATCTGAAGGGGGGGGTGGACAACGACAGGTGAACAGCGAACCGGTTGTGTCTTTTGTGCCTTTGGTACTCACCTTGAGAAAGAGCCGAATCGTTTTCAGCGTTTGAAGATGACCCATCCAACATTATGGAATTACTGTATGAAGCCATGGTCAGAAGGTGGCCTTGGGATGCGTGTTGTTCTTGAATATATCGGTGTCCCAATAGAATAGAGGAGGTCTTATGTCGGAAGTAAAATATATCGAACTTGTATTTGAAAACTGCGAAGAAGTACGTATTGACCGAAAAGATATCGGGTGTTTCTGGTGTACGGATGTCTGCAGTACCATCGCAAGGTATGCCTGTAACTCTATTGATAAGAAACAGTTCTGTAAAGAGCTGTATATCGAGATCAGCCCAGATGCGAATAAGCAATTTGTCAGCTTTGGGAAAGAAACCGGGCGTACTATCTTCCAGCGTATTCAGGAATGGAATGATATCACACATATTGCTGTCTATTATGAGGACGGTACTGACGATTATATTGCTCTGGAATGGGGTGATAATAACGACTTCACAAATACCTATCAGTCTTCAGTTATCGGAGAGTTTGGCAGTCTTCATGTCCTGGTCAGTCAATATAAAAAGGTTGAAGAAGTCGCAAACGATGTGGATAAACACAGTTCGCACGATAGCTGGAAGAATGTCACATAGTTGTTTGACGTGATAAAATACCGGTTTTATTCTGGAAAATTCCACAGAAAGGAGACATTTGACATTGTATAGCAAACATGATCTTAGTATGGCAGCCGCAGGTGCCTTAGCGGTCGGACTCATTGGCTTCCTTGTTTTTAGTCCAGTCCTTACATTTGCTTTTTCCTATCTTGGAGGGATGATCCTCAAAGCTTGCGTGGGAAAAGCGGTTGCAGATGGACTGAACCTGATGTTCGATACCTCACGTTTTACACCAGATTTTATTCCGCTGGCCTGCGCGACATTGGCGACCATCGGCAGATATTTCAGGAGTACACAAACCGATAACAACAGAAAGGAGTGAGATGTGCCATGAACGGTTTGTTTTTAGGCAGAGGACAAGGCAAGACTACTGCAATGGTCTATGTTTCTGCGATTACTGGATATCCCATTATTGTGCCGGGAAATGCGCAGAAGGGTTACATTATGGATGTGGCAAGACGGCTTCGTGTTGATATCCCAGATCCTCTCATTTTCTCCAAGGATGCACAGCCATTGCCATATACGCATAATAATTATGTTCTTGTTGATAATGCCGAACAAATTCTTCATCAGTGTATTGCTGATAAATTTGGCGCTAATATTTTTGGATTCACTATGACATACGACAGAAAGGAGTAATACCAATCCCGGTAAACCGGGTTTCTGCAAGATTGATAAGTGCAGTGTAAAATGATCTGTTGCAGCGTGAAAGCCTGTTGGCCGTAGCATGGGAGGATCAGATGGTTGACCTCAGCCGAGATGGTTGTGGCCGGTATGAAACATATTGTCTGTTTCTCCGGCGGTCATTCCTCTGCGATTGCCGCCGTGGAAGTAGTTAGGAAATTCGGTACGAATAACACAGTTTTACTTAATCACGATCTGTGCCCGCGTACTGAGGATGCAGATATCAAGCGTTTTAAAAAAGAGGTTTCAGATTTTCTTGGTATCCCAATTACCTATGCCAATATGCCTGGATGGGAAGTCAAGGACCAATTCGATGTATGTATGGAAATCAAGGCGTTTAAGACCGGAGCACAGTCTTCCGCTCTTTGTACAAACCGGTTGAAAACAGAACCGTTTCATAAATGGCTGACAGAGAACTATCCGGCGCAGCTTCCGCAGATCCGCGACGACGTTGTTCTGGTATACGGTTTTGACGCAAATGAGCAGCGCCGTATCAAACGCCGCGTAGGAATTATGGCGGCCATGGGATACCGGACAGAATATCCTTTGACCTGGCCGGAGCGAACCATTTACAATATCGAAGAAATTGGCATCCGCCGTCCAAGGACCTATCAGATATTCAACCACGCGAATTGCACCGGCTGCCTGAAAGCCGGTAAGCAGCATTGGTTTGTTGTCTACTGCCTCTATCCGGAGATCTGGGATAAAGCAAAACGGGCAGAAGATGCGATTGGTTACAGCATCTTGAAGCAAGGGTTTCTTGAGGAGTTTGAGGAGGAATTTGCAAAGCTGAAAGAAAAGGCGCTGTCTCCTACCGAGAAAATCAAACCGCAGGCATTCTGGGCCGTTGCACGGAAGCTCATCAAGGATGACGACAATCTGCCGTGCGAGTGCTCATTTTAGTAAGGAAGAGTACAGTGGATCATTCATCATCACCGCAATGCAGTCAACAAAAATCATGCACAAGCGTGTTACGCATTGGATGTCTCTCCCATCTCCTCCGAATGACGGACTATAAAACTCTTTCAAGCACAACATTTAATTGTTGACAAGTGGCTAACCGTGTGGTACAATATAAAGGAAGTCAGGGACGTCCCTGAGATTCACTTCTTTAAGCAAAACATTTAATTTAAAAATGGAGGTGGTAGCTTGAACTATCAGACAGCTTTATTTTGTGAGTTTGATAGATATGCCTCAGAGAGCTATTGTGCCGTTCATGGTATCGATCCAGATCTCAATATTGGGGATATTACCAAGGCGGATGAGAAGACCGTGCCAGATTTTAATGTGATGTTTGGAGGATCTCCTTGCCAGGATTTCAGCGTAGCCGGTAAGCAGAGTGGATCTGTTTGGACCTGTAAACATTGTGGTCACGTTTATAATCCTCTGGAAGCTCATTACGATCAGCGCGACCACTGCCCGGTCTGCGGCTCGGATGAGATCGAAAAGACCCGCTCCTCACTGCTCGTCGAGTGGCTGCGCTTCCTGCGGGAGAAAAAGCCGCGCTTCGCTCTCTATGAGAATGTCAAGAACATCACCAGCGCCCGCTTCAAGCCAACCTTCGATCTCTTCGTAAAGGAATTGGAGGACTACGGATACAACGTTTACTGGAGGGTGCTCAACGCCAAGCACTACGGAGTCCCCCAAAATCGGGAGCGCGTCTACTGCGTTATCATCCGCAAAGACCTAGACAATGGGAAATTCGAGTTCCCGGATCCGATCCCGCTGAAGCACTCTCTGGTGGATCTGCTGGAGGATGAGGTGGATGAGCGGTACTACTTATCGGATGACAAGGTGGCCGACATGATTGCCCCCCCCCACCGTTAAGACCGTCAGCAACACTGTCCGAACGAGCGGAAGGAACTCAACAGACCGCCACAGCTGGGATTTGGTATCAAACTGGCGTAAAGCTGAGTAAGAAGGGCCAGCAGTTTGATGGATATTGCGATACAACATCTACACTGCTGGCCCGTGACTACAAGGGATTTGGAAATCAGCAGATGACCGGAGTCATGGTATACAAAGAAAAGTGAGGATGAGATATGCGATCAGCAACAGGTTGCAAGATCCAACCGATAGACCGTAACTACAACCGCCATGGGGGGGGGCGAAAAGTTCATCTTGAATTTTACCGTCCAGGTATCTCAAATACCATTTTAGCCAACGAAAGATCATTGGTATGTATTTCAGAAAGCGAGATGATAGCAATAGAACAGAACGACATGAACGGCATCCGCGTCCGCAAATTGATTCCGCTTGAAACCTGGCGCTTGATGGGTTTTACAGATGAAGATTTCTTCTCCGCTATGACTGGTACGAGAGAAGTTGCCAGGGACATTCTTACCAAGTATCCCCATGACGGAAAGCGTAGGATGACAGAAGCGGAACGTGTAGCCCGTATGAGCAACACCCAGCTCTACAAGCAAGCCGGCAATTCCATCGTGGTCGATGTGCTTCGCGCTATTATGCGGAAACTGTACGATGCCATGCCATACCTCTTTGAGGATATGGTCGTTGGTTCCTTCTTCTCCGGTATCGGTGCTTTTGAGAAGGCCCTATCAACATTTGATACACCAGAAGCCACGGCAAACAGTCCGCCTGTCAAAAATGATGGATTGATTCAGATTGGTTATATCAACAGATATAATGGCGATGCGAACAGAATCTATGACGGATCTGCAGTTGCACGCTCACTCAAAGCGGAAGCTGGGGGGGGGTGGAGCAAAGACGGGATGGTACATAATTTGACGAGGCAGCATTATGGATACGGTAAGAATCAAACAGGCAACCCATGAAGGTTTTATAGAGTGCGCCGTGGGGGGGGTAGCAGATCTGTCTTACCCGTCCAGCAAGACAAGACGCGGACGTGTCCAGGACGGTGGATGGATCTGCCCGACCATCACCGCGACAGAAACCGGCGTATGCCGGATAGAAAGGATTGAAAAGATTGACCATCGAACTGTTGGATCGCCGTGAGGCATACGACCGGATCAAGCCGAACCGTCAGAACCGTAAGGCAATGATTCTGGAAGTGTTGACCAGCGGCGATCCTGGCGGCATGACAGCGGACGAGATAGGAGATCGGCTGGTTGCGGAAGGAAAGATCCTCACCAACGGACCGAACTTTACCAGGCCGCGCCTGTCGGAGCTGAGAAATGAAGGTAAGGTTGAGGTTGTTGGAAGACGTCCCGGAAAGTCAGGCTACAACACTGCGGTGTGGAAGGTGAAAGCCTGATGTATGGTGACTATACCTGCCTCGACTGCGGAAGGACTTTCGATGTACCGCACCGCTGGACAGAACGCCACGGTTTTATTTCTCCACCTTATGAGCGCAACAGCTGTTGTCCTTATTGCGGCGGAGACTATGCCAGAACGATTCTATGTGACGGATGCGGTGAGCCGATCACCGGCGATTACGTACAGATTGAAATCGCCGGAAAACGGTACTGCGACCAGTGCTTTTTGATGAGGAGCCTGGATGAAAACGAAAAAGGATGATATCGGATGCCCATATTTGTAATCCTTGTTGTGATATCGGCTGGTCTTCTTTGGTTGCTGCTCTCCTTTGCGTTTATTCCTTTCGGCAGGTTTGTAAGCCGTCTATGGAAGGACGCAAGGGACGCGATGAGTGAAGAGGACAAAGACGAATTTCAAGAAACAGAAGAAAAGGAGTAAAAAAAGATGCGTAAAAAGGGATTGATTGGTGCAATTGTGTTGGCGCTGCTGATTTTCGGCGGTGTGATTCTCGGATTTGCTTGTACAGAACGTATTCCGGCCGGTTATGTCGGTGTCGTTTATAACATGAATGGCGGCGTAGATGGTGAGGTTCTGACCCAGGGATGGCATATTGTTGCTCCAACCAAAAAGGTAACCACTTACTCTGTTGGTATCGAGCAGTCATATCTGACTGCCGCAGAGAAGGGCGATTCGCCTAATGACGAGAGCTTCAGTATACCGACTTCCGACGGCAAGACCGTCCGGGTCAATCTTGAGTTTTCCTACTACTTCGATGCCAGTCGTGTGGCGGAAACGTTTACCATGTTCAAGGGGCGTTCCGGCGAGGTCATCAAGGACACATTTATCAAGCCCAAGGTGATTGCCTGGACGCAGGAGGTGTCGGCGAATTACCCAGTCACAGATATCTTTGGCGATCAGCGTACCGCCATTAACGCAGAGCTTGATACATATCTGCGTGAAAAGTTTGATGAATACGGTATTATTATTGATACTGTGAACTTTACTGATATTTCTGTGGATGATGAAACGGCTGCGGCGATTCAAAAGAAGGTTACGGCGCAGCAGGAGCTGGAGCTTGCGAATATTGAAGCGCAGACCGCAAAGGTGCAGGCCGAGAAGGACAAGGAAGTCGCACGCATTGCCGCTGAGACTGCCGTGGTCAAGGCAGAGGCAGAGGCTGAGGCGCTTCGTATTGCTTCTGAGGCAGAGGCGGATGCCAACCGTGTGATTGCTGAGTCGTTGACGCCGGAGCTGATTGAAAAGCTCAAGTATGAGCAGTGGGATGGCAAGCTGCCCACCGTTTCCGGAGCGGGAAACTCTATTGTGAACATTCCCGATATGTCCGCAGCGCCGACACCCTAAATTGATGGGGAGAGGCTTCGCCTCTCCCTCTCTATCCGAATTGATATAAGGAGTGATTTATATCGATATTGAAAATAGTCCCAGTATTGATCTGGAAGGTCTGAAAGCAAGATTTATCGAGATCTGTTCTACGATCCAGAGGCAAGGAATAGAGGATCTGATGGCGTGGCTTGAGCGTTCCGACTTCTATACCGCGCCTGCAAGCACCAGATTCCACGGTAACTATAAGGGCGGTCTGCTGGAGCATAGTATGAACGTTTACGATACGCTCTCCGGTATCGTGTCCCGTTATCCGGAGATGCATATCACCCCGGAGACTGTCGCTGTGACTGCTCTGTTCCACGATATCTGTAAGGCAAATTTTTACGTCACCAGCACCCGCAACGTAAAGGATGAGGCTACCGGGCAGTGGCACAAGGAGCCGTTTTACAAGACGGATGACCGCCTTCCCCTCGGACATGGAGAAAAGTCAGTCATCATCTTACAGAGCTTCATCAAACTGACGCGGGATGAGATCTATGCGATTCGTTGGCACATGGGATCTTGGGACTCTGCGGCCAAGGGCGGTGACCCAAGTATCAGCAAGGCGTTCGAGATTTGTCCTCTTGCCGTGATGACCCACATGGCCGATATGGAGGCCACCTATCTTATCGAGGGTCAAGCAAAACATTTAATTTAAAATTGGAGGGAAATACATGACGGATTCCAATACGGAAGCTCTGAAAGCAGAGCTGGATAGTCTCAGAAATGAGAACGCAAAACTCATCCAGAGTAATGAAGACCTCAGAGCGTGGATGCTCCAGCAGGAAGCGCAAGGCAAAGAGAGTGTCTTCCAGCGGCTCAATGAGTACGACATTACGGAGCACATCAAGCAGAAGGGCAAAATCCTCTATCTGCCCTGGTCCAAAGCATGGACGATTGTCAAGAGCATTTATCCCAACGCTGTATTTGAGATCAAAAAGGCGGAGGACGGCTGTATCTACCATACAGACGGGAAGACGGCCTGGGTTGAGGTCTCCATTACGATCAACGGTCAAACGGAAACCGAGACGCTTGCGGTGATGGACTTCAAGAACGCTTCCATTCCCGCAGATAAGCTGACTTCCGCCGATGTCGGAAAGTCCATCAAGCGTTGTCTGGTGAAGTGTGCCGCGCTGCACGGTCTTGGCCTGTCTCTTTGGACCGGTGAAGAGCTGTCCGATGCTGCCAGACAGAAAAAGGAAAAGGATCTGGACGACGTGAAGCAGGAAATTCTCGGCATCATTGCTGGCAAGATGGAAAACGGAGTAACACGGGATGTGATTTACAAGACGATCTACGATATCGCCGGTGTAAAGAACCCCAACGCAATCAAAGACATTGCTACGGCACAGAAGGTTGCCGATGCAATCAATAAATTGGGAGGTAAGACAAAATGCTGAATAAAGTCATTATGATGGGACGCCTGGTGCGCGATCCGGAGATCAAAAAGGTCAACAACGATATTTCTGTTTGCAGCTTTTCTATCGCCTGCGACCGCGATATTGTCAACAAGCAGAGCAATGAGCGTGAAACGGATTTCTTTGATGTGACCGCATGGCGCTCCACCGCTGATTTCGTTGCAAAGTATTTCACCAAGGGCCGTATGATCGTCGTGGACGGCAGACTTCAGAAGCGAAATTACACGGACAAGGACGGCAATAAGCGTTACGCCGTGGATATTCTCGCCAACAGCGTGTACTTCGGCGACTCCAAGAAGGATGCGGATGCTGCCACCGCCTCGCATGACACGCCCACACCCGCAGCACCTCAGCAGAGCGCAGGATTTGTCGAAACAGATGACGATGAGGATCTGCCGTTCTAATGGATAATTCCTTTCTCCTGGATGCAATGGATTGGTCGTACTCCCGTGTGAGCAGTTTCGACCAGTGCCCACGTATGTTCTACCTGACCTACCTCCTGTGTAAGGACCGCCAGGATAACGCTTTTGCGCAGTGGGGGACTCTGGCTCATTCTCTGTTGGAGCAGTACTATCGAGGTCAGGTGGAATTGTGGGATCTGTCCGTGCTTTATGAGGAGGAATATGCGGATGCGGTAACAGAGCAGTTTCCATTTCCAAAATTGGAAGATAGCTATTATAGCCGTGGCCGGGAATACTTTGATAACTTCAGCGGACAACTGGCAGACGAAACGGATGTGCTTGCGGTGGAGGACCGCTACACATCTACATTGCACGGAATCCCAGTGGTCGGAGTGATCGATCTGGTTCTCCGAAATCCATCCGGACTGATTGTGTGCGACCACAAAAGCCGTGGGAAGTGGAAGTCAAAAGAGGAACGTAGGAAATATCTCCGTCAGCTTGACCTCTATGCGCTGCGGGTCAAAGAGCAGTACGGAGAATGGCCGAGTGAGCTTTGGTTTAATAAGTTCCGTGAGGGTATTCTGGATCGAGAGCCTTTCCATCTTTCGACTGTGAAAGAGGATGCAGACTGGTTTCTGCGCTCTATCGACAATATCTATGCGGCAAAAAAATTTCCGGCAAAGCCGGACCGATTCTTCTGTGACTATTTGTGTTCTGTCCGAAAATACTGCAAGCACTCAGGTAATCAATGAAAGGATGAAGTAAATTGGAATATAACGTATTTATCTTCGATGGTAGCTTTACAAATTACGATAGTTATGATTGCAATGTAGTAACCTATCAAAATTTGTCTGCTGAGGATACGAAACAGCTGGTGGATCTTTCTTTACGTAACGGAAAAGATGTTGTGTTGCGATGTGCAGAGGAGTGTGATATACAGGAGCATGAATGATGGAGCCGATTAAAGTAATCTTTTTGGATGTTGACGGTGTGTTGAATAGTATCGGTACACATCGTTTGACAGCAAATGGATGTATATTTGTCGGAGTTACCCACATGAAGAATTTGCAACGCATCGTCAACGAAACCAATGCGAAGGTTATTCTTTCCAGCGATTGGAGGTATGACCGGGACGATCCTAGACAGAACAGTGATTTCCTGGAACTGAAAGAGGAGTTGTTACGGTACGGTATTCCTATTTACGGATACACTCCTGAGCTTCCTTCCGCACACCGTGGAGCAGAGATTGACGCATGGCTGCGTGACCATAATGAAGTCGTTAACTTTGTGATTCTGGATGACAGGCTGGATATCGACCCGAACAAAGACCATTGGGTCAGGACTGTGATGTCCCGTGGGCTTGGTGCCGATGAAACCGATGAAGCAATCCGGATATTAAACATTTCATAAAAGGGGCACAGCATGAAGTATAAGATCAGTAATGTTTATATCACAGTCAACGGCGAGGATATCAATGTAGGAGTTGTTCTTGGAGAGGAAGATAAGCCGGAAAGCCCTTATTCGACGGAACAAGTCACGCTTTCTGAATACGAAAATGGTCTCAAAGAGTTTCGATACGGAAAGCCGTATATCGATGATCTGGTCTTTCATTGTGTCGGTGTATTTGAGAACTTCAAAAGCATACGGCACGTTGATGAGAAGTGGATTCGTGAACTGAAGTCTATGGGGTATGATACATCAAAACTAATCAACAGAATCGATTTGTGACAGGTGCAAAAAACCGCCCTCCTGAACGGAGGGCGGCGAGTACGTCAGAACTCAAACCCAAGTTTTTCCGCGATTTCTTCCGGTGTCATTTTTGCCTCTTTGATTTTATCCATGACAATCTTCATAGAGACGGGATGCAGAAGTTTTTCCTTTTGGGTTTTCAGCTCTTCAATTTCTGCTTCTTTCTTTGCGATCTTCTCATCGATGATGGCGATACGCTCTTCTGTCGTTTTTCCTGGCATTTTGCAGACATCCTTTCTGAATCAGATACCATATTTTACAACGGTTATTGTAATATGTCAATAAAGAAATGGGGTGATTATCACTCGTGCAGATTGATCGAGATGCAATTATGCAAGCAAAAGAGAAACTCGGTGATCGAAACGCCAGTATCATCGTTCAGGAGCTTGGAATCAAGGATTTTGATGAAAAGAACATGAAGTGCTGCTGTCCATTCCACCAGGAAGATCACGCTTCTTTTATCTACAACAAGAAAGCGTTCAACTTCAGGTGTTTTGGAAGCTGCGGGCGAAGCTACGACATCCTTGATGTGTTCATGTATAACGGTGCGACGTATGCCGAAGCCTGTAAAAAGCTGTTCGAGCTTGCCGATATTCCGTATTCTTTTGGGGAACTTGGCGTCAAAACAAAACGGCATTATCGGTACCCTCACGAGGTAAAATGCACCGATAAATCCAAAGTATACGAATATTTCAAGCAGCGAAAGATCAGTCAGGAAACGTTGGATTATGCAGATGTGCGACAGGACTCCGAAGGAAACGTAGTGTTCAATTACTATGACACGAACGATGTACTGACGATGGTGAAATACAAGCCGTCTCATAAAATCCAGCATGGGCAGGCAAAATGCTGGTGCCAGCAAAATTCCGATACCGCGCCGCTCCTCTTCAATATGAACCGCATCAATGTCAACTCTCCGCTGCTGATCTGCGAGGGAGAGCCGGACTGTCTGAGTGCTATTGAAGCCGGGTTCAAAAATGCCGTCTCTGTCCCATTGGGCAGCTCAAATCTCCATTGGATAGATGAAAATTTGGAGTGGCTTGACCAGTTCGACAGCATCATCATCTGCGCAGACAATGATGAGGCAGGTCTGAAGATGCAAAAGGAGTGTGTACCTCGCCTCGGCAGTTGGCGGACAAAGGTAGTAGATATCCCCGCGCTCCCAATGGGAAAGTCAGGGAGAACGACAAAGGATCTGAACGAGGTTCTTTTTGTAAGCGGTAAGGAAAAAGTTTTGGAGTTGATTCTGGATGCGAAAGACTCTCCTGTTCCCTCTGTTGCCGACTTGTCCGATATTGAGCCAACCGAGTATGAAGATGTGGACGGCGTAACCTCTGGTCTGAAAGCCATCGACAATGAGTTGATGCGACTCTTTTTCGGAACGCTTACCATTGTCAGCGGACAACCAGGAGCCGGTAAAAGCAGTCTATTGACACAGATCATGTGCAACGCAATCGATCACGATATTGGCGCATGGATTTTCAGCGGAGAACTTCCTAACGGTGTGGAAAAAAGCTGGTTCAACTACATCTTTGCGGGTCCCCGCAACCTGGAAGACGCCGTTTCCCGCCGTGGAAATCCTTATAAGAAGATTTCAGGTACAACGCTGGGAGAGATCAATAGGGCGTACAAAGGTCTGTGGTATATCTACCGTGACGACTATGACAATACGCTCGATAAGTTGATTATTTCGATGACGGATACGGTCAGGAAATACGGAACCCGCTGTCTGATCCTGGATAACTTCATGTGTATTGATACGGAAGATTCCGAGGAGGAGCTGCGTTCCCAGACACAGACAATCAAGAGGCTGATAGAGTTCGCAAAGAAGTACCAGGTCGCTGTAATTCTGGTCTGCCATCCCAGGAAGATGGATGCCAGCACCAACGTTGGTATCTATGATATTGCCGGAACCAGCAACATCGTCAACCTGGCCCACCGCACCATCGGTTTACGCCGTGTCACAGAGCATGAGCGGGACAACGCCGCCAAGTTCTCAGAGAAGCGCCGCCAGCTGCTCAAATACGACGTGATCGTTACCATCATCAAAGACCGTATGTTTGGCCGTCAGAACATCGACATTGGCCTCTATTACGATCCTGCCTCCCGCCGGTTCTTCAGTGATGCGGATGAATACGGACGCTGCTTCTCATGGGATAAGAAGGAGTATCAAGATCCCCTTCCACTCCCGCCTCAGCTCATCGCAGAGGAACGTGTAGACGAGGAGGAAGCGTTCGGCTCTGTTGGAGGTGACGCATGAGTAATTACACGGTATATCATCTACATACAGAGTTGTCTTTACTTGATAGCGCCACAAAGTTTGAGGACTATATCAAAAAGGCAGTAGAACTAGGTCAAACCGCCATCGCTTTCACAGAACACGGCAATATCTATCAGTGGGTTGCCAAGAAGATCGCCTGTGATAATGCAGGATTGAAATATCTCCACGGCTGTGAAGTCTACCTGACCGAAAAACTGCTGCAAACTGACCCGCGTACCGGTGAACAGAGTAAAATCCGTGACAACTATCATACCATTCTGATCGCCAAAAATTATGCCGGTTTGCAGGAGATGAACGAGCTGATTAGCCGTTCAAGCTGTGAAGACCATTTCTACTACAAGCCCAGGATCTCATTTGACGAGTTTCTAGGACTGTCCGGAAATGTCATTAAAATCAGTGCCTGTCTTGCTTCTCCCTTAAATCGCATGAGCATCACCCATCCACTGTATGAGCGTTTGCTGAAGCATTACGATTATCTGGAGATCCAGGCGCATGACCATCCGGATCAGATCTCCTATAACCGCCACTTGGCAGAAATGTCTCAGAAGTACAACATCCCTCTGATCGCCGGAACAGATACGCATAGCCTCAACCAATACAAGGCGGAGTGTAGAACGATTTTACAGCTGTCCAAACACATTGATTTTGCCGATGAGGATACCTTTGATCTGACCTATAAATCCTACGATGAGCTTGTTGCGATGTTCGCCAAGCAGGATGCCATCCCGGAAAAGCTGTATATGGAGGCCATCGAAAATACAAATCGCATGGCAGACTCCGTAGAGCCGTTTGCTCTGGATATTTCCTATAAATACCCGATTCTTTACGGCAAAAAAGACCGGGAGGTCCTGCACCAGGTGCTCCGTGATAACCTCCAATCAAAGATCGAGGAGGGGGCGATTACTCCTGAGCAGATAGAACCGTTTAAGGCGGCAATTGCTGAGGAGTGCCGGGTATTTGATAAGATTGAGATGTCCGGTTTCATGCTTTTTATGAGCGAGCTGGTGACATGGTGCAAATCACATGGCATCCCAATTGGTTTCAATCGCGGTTCCTGCGGAGGGTCCAGAGTGGCCTACGTCTCCAATACGACCGATCTGAACCCGGAAACGTGGCATACTGTGTTCTCCCGCTTCTGTAATGAGGACAGAAAAGAGATCGGAGATATTGATATCGACGTGTCTCCTTCTCAGCGCGATTTGGTTTACGACTACATTATCAACCGGTTTGGTCAGGAAAAAACCGCGTTTATCCTTGCTGTCGGTACGATCAAGTCCAAGGGATGTATTGATGAGATCTGCCGCGCCCTATCCGTTCGCTGGAACAAAGAGCATCAGCAGGATGAAAAGGCGTTCAAAAGGCTTCTGGCAGCGTTGAAAGATGAGAAGATCAATATCGTTTTTGGCGATCAGCGTGACGGCGATAACGCCTATTTCTTCGATGAGAATGGCAACCTCCTGTTGCCAGACAACATGAAAGGTGTCAAGCGGGCGGATCTTGTCAAGCGATTCTCCGCAGAGCTTGATCGTGTAAAAGCGGAAAACGAAAAAATCTTTGCGAAAAATCCTTGGGCGGGAAAGATCAACGATACCATCAAGAAAGAGTTTGAAGTGGATGAAGCAGCGGCCAGAAAGAAGTATCCGGATGTGTTCTACTATTACGACGGACTTCTGGATGTAGCGATTTCACAGTCCATGCACCCGGCCGGTATTGTGGCAAGTCCTATCACTCTCCGGGATAACTACGGCACATTCATTTCCGACAAAAAAGAGATCCTTCAGATCGATATGGAGTGTGTCCATGAGGTGAGCCTGGTGAAGTACGATATCCTAGGGCTTAAGAATATCGAGATTATCAAAGATGCTTATAATCTGCTCGGACAACCATATCCTAAGTCCCACGAAATCAACTGGAATGACGAAGCGGTCTGGAAAGATATGCTCCGCTCTCCTGTCGGGATATTCCAGTTCGAAGGGTCATACGCATACCAAATGCTTTGTCAGTACGAGCCCCACAGTATTTTTGACATGAGCCTGGTCACAGCAGCTCTGCGTCCGTCTGGCGCATCCTACCGTGACGACCTCATGCAGCACAAGCCGCACAAAAACTCATCTACCATCATTGACGAGCTGCTGGCAGATAACAACGGATATCTGATCTACCAGGAGGACGTTATCAAGTTCTTACAACAGATTTGCGGTTTCTCCGGCTCAGATGCGGACAATACCAGACGCGCCATTGGCCGTAAGGATAAAGAGCGTTTGCAAAAGGCGCTCCCGCAGATCCTGGAGGGGTATTGTTCCAAATCACCGCAGCCAAGAGAGATCGCAGAGCAGGAGGCCAAAGAGTTCCTGCAAATTATCGAAGACGCATCCAGTTATATGTTTGGGTTAATGATTAGCTCATTTTTCGTGAACCCCATTGTTCAGGGGTGTGCCGTATAAACGGTGCTAACGGTATCAGATGAATAAGACCGGCCTATGAAGCCTTACAAGGAGATATCGGCCAATCCCATGGACGAAGCATCTGACTAAGAGAACCTACGGCCCGCGCAGCGGGTAGCAGGCGATACCGTGCCAAGCCGGAAGCAAACAGTGAGGAGAATATGGAACTTTGGAAAACGATCATCGGTTTCGAGGGATATTACGAGGTCAGCAACACCGGAAAAGTCCGCAGCGTTGACAGAACGATCTGCGATAAAAACGGAAATCCACGTGCATTGAAGGGGCGCGAGATGAAGCTGACCCGCACCAAGGGAAAGGACGGCAACGGATATATAGTCGTCAACCTGAGAAAGCTCGGAACCTCTGAGGTCTCTTTTGTCCATGTTCTGGTAGCTACTGCGTTCATTCCGAATCCCTGTCATTATCCGATGGTCAATCACATCGACGGTGATAAAACCAACAACGATGTCAGCAATTTGGAATGGACGACATACAGCTACAATAACCTCCACGCTCTCTACCACCATTTGCGCAAACCCAGAGGAACGCCTGTCATGCAGATGACAGAGGACGGAGATATTATCGAGGTCTATGCGTCCGCCTCCGAAGCGGAGCGTATCACTGGGATCAGCGCAAAGTCAATTTTGCAGTGCGTCAATCTGCAGATTTACTCAGCCGGTGGATTTGCGTGGGAGAACTGCCGGACAGGTGTATCGACTATCCCGTAAGGGAGTACGCCGGAGGATGAACTACCGGCGGAAGTGCGAAGACGGCAATGCCGAAGATATAGTCAGCGCCATCTGGAAACAGTGGAATCAGCGACAATCATTCCATCGGATACTGCATGATCGGCTATCTCTGCGCCTATCTGCGGTATTACCACCCATACGAATTTATTACGTCATACCTCAACAATGCAAACGGAGAGGAGGACGTAAAAAACGGCAACGAACTGGCAACGCTTTACTGCATCAAGATCGTCCCGCCGCGATTCGGGCTCTCTAAGGATAAATATCTGTTAAACACCGAGGAGAAGGTGATCGCCAAAGGAATTTCTTCTGTAAAGTATATGAACGCCGATGTAGCCAATGAGCTTTTCGATTTAGCGGAGGCGGGCAAACCGGATTCCTTTATGGACCTGCTGATATCGCTGAATGAAAAGACCCATCTGGATACACGCCAGCGTGACATTTTGGTTAAAATCGACTACTTTTCGGAATACGGCAATACGAAAGAGCTGCTTCGGATGGTAGAGCTGTTTTCTTTCTTTAAAAACGGAACGATGAAGAAAATCGCAAAAGAGAAGATCCCGGCGAACCTTGTGCCCATCGTATCACAATATGCGAGCGGAACGAATAAAGACGGCTCTCCATCCAAGAGCTACACATTTACCGATCTGCAAGGTCTGCTCCGGCATCTGGAGTCCATGGTCAGAGAGATGCACATCGAGGATTTCGACCTGAAAAGCAAGATGCAGACGCAGTTGGAAAACCTCGGATACATTGATTTGACCACCGGAAAAAAAGAGGACAGGCGGAAACTGCTCATTATGGATGCTTTTCCTCTCCGGAGCAAGAAAACCAATGAAATTTGGGCGTATGCCTTACAGGTCAGGTCAATTGGTACCGGAAAAACAAATCGCTGGACGGTGCGTGCCGGCGTGTACGATCGTAAACCCGTCCGCAAGTTTGATATCATCTATGTTTCAGCCAACGGATGGGGAGAAGAACGCGGATATTTGTATCTTTACAACTACGATTATGTAATTTAATACATTATAAGGAGGCGCGATATGAAGATCGTAAACGCTGGCTTTGAGATTATGACGCCGGTAAACGGCGCGGAGATCTTGAAAGCGATTGAACAGGCCGGACGTGTTTGCTACAAATCCGAGGATAAGATCACAAGCGACAGTGCCGAAAAATTTGTAGCAGGCATTATCAAGCGCGGGCATGAGGCAGTGCTGGAGCACCAGTCGATCACGGTGAAATTTACCGTGGACCGGGGCGTCAGTCACGAGATCGTCCGCCACCGGCTGGCCGCTTATTGCCAGGAAAGCACCCGGTATTGCAACTACGGTCAGAACAAATTCGGCAATGAGATCACCGTGATTAAACCGTGCTTCTGGTCTGATAATCCAGACATGATGGTGGATTGGAGATCTGCTATGCGTATGGCAGAAAATCATTACTTCGGGCTTTTGGAGCGAGGTGCTTCTCCCCAGGAAGCCCGTTCCGTCCTCCCGAACAGTCTGAAAACGGAAGTCGTAATGACAGCAAATCTCCGCGAGTGGAGACATTTCTTGAAGCTTCGGACCTCACCGGCGGCCCATCCGCAGATCCGGGAAGTCGCCATTCCCCTGCTCTACGAGTTCCAGCGTCTGATTCCTGTTGTATTTGATGATATTGAGGTGACAAAATGAAGATTGTTTGTATTTCAGGTAAAGCCCAGAATGGGAAAGATACCACCGCCCAGATGTTAAAAGAGGAGCTGGAGGCCAACGGGAAGCGCGTCCTGATTACCCATTACGGCGATCTGCTCAAATACATCTGCAAAACCTTTTTCGGTTGGGACGGCAAAAAGGATGAGAAGGGAAGATCACTGTTGCAGTACGTCGGTACAGAGAAAGTGCGTGCTGTCTCTCCGGACTACTGGGTAAACTTTATTGCCAGCATCCTCAGCATCTTTCATGATGAGTGGGATTACGTTCTGATCCCCGACTGCCGTTTTCCCAATGAGTATGAGATCTTCCAGTCCTACGATATGGATGCCATCCTGCTGCGTGTAGAACGTCCCAACTTTGTCTCTCCTCTGACAGAGGAACAGCAGCAACACTTGTCCGAAACCGCTCTGGATGACTACGACTTTAAGGCTGTGATTTATAACTACGGCACTCTGGACGATCTCAGATCGAATGTGCGCAGTTTCATGGATTGGTGTCTGCTGTAATGAAGAAGCATTTTACGATTTTGTTCGATGCCGACGATACGGCAGAAAATCTGGTGGAGTGCTGGATCTCTATGTTGAACGAGCGATACGGCACATCCGTATCCGTAGAAGATGTAACGGAGTGGGATCTGTCCTCTGCATTCCCATCTCTGACAAAGGAACAGGTATACGGTGTGCTTACCGAAGATGAGTTGTGGAGCAGATTGCAGCCGATGCCTGGAAGCGTAGAAGTTCTTCAGAAGCTGAAAAACGACGGTCACGAGCTTTATATGGTAACCGCGTCGGATTACCGTACTCTCAAAACAAAAATGGAGCGTATTTTTCAACTGTTTCCTTTTTTGGATTGGGATCATGTTATCGTCGCACATAACAAACAGATGGTGAACGGTGATTTTCTGATCGATGACGGGACTCATAATTTGGTTGGCGCGAAATATGTTCCGATCATTTATACCAGACCACACAACAAAAATTTTGATACATATTCTACGTGTATGCTGCGGGCAGATTCTTGGCAGGAGGTCTATGATACGATTTCTTTCTATGCCGATCTGGTCGAGTGTCAACGCAGGAGCAAGGAGGAACTATGAGCGAAGTACGAGCGGTAAGCACATCCTGTGTTTATTTCACAAGTCCTATTTTTGAAAATATCTGGCATGACCGCTACCAAAAGGACGGAGAGAGTTATCTGGGAAGTCTGCATAGAGTAGCGAAATTCTGTTCCAATACAGAGGGTGAGTTTGACCAGTTTTTCCGGTTGATGGCTGACGGAAGGTTCTTCCCCGGTGGTCGGACAATGAGCAATGCGGGAATCTGCGATAAGCTGACGCTCAATAACTGTTTTGTCGCTCCTCAGATTCCTGACGACCTGGGAGGAATCTTTGAGTCTGTAAAGCTTGGTGCTCTCACCCACCAGCGCGGCGGCGGTATTGGCTATGATTTCAGTCTTTTGCGTCCTGCAGGTACTCCTACCAGCAACGACGCAATTGCAAGTGGTCCCGTGTCATTTGCCAATGTTTTTAATGCGCAGACGGCAACCATTTTGCAGGGAAATCGCAGAGGCGCAAATATGGGAGTCCTCAATGTTTATCACCCTGACATCGAAGCGTTTGTGACCGCAAAGAGCTACGAAGCGGGCATTCTGAATCACTTCAATTTGTCCGTTATGGTTGACAATGCGTTTATGGATGCAGCGATCAATCGGAAAGACATCACGCTCCATTGGCCCGTCTATGATGATAAGGGCAATATCCTCACAGATCCGTATTGCTGGAAGATTACAAAGGTTGTCAACGCCGGTGAGTTGTGGGACAACATCATGCGTCGCGCCTACGATAACGGAGAGCCTGGAATCTTTTTCTACGACAACATGAACGGTGACAATAACCTGTGGTATGACGAAAAGATTGTATGCTCCAACCCATGCGCGGAATATCTCGCCGGCACGGTCTTTGGAGGCAATCTGCCATCCGACCAGTACGGAGGTGCTTGCAACCTCGGCTCTATCATGCTCCACCGATTTGTGCGCCATCCTTTCACAAAACAGGCAGATCTGGATGAGGAGGCGCTTTGTCAGACGATTCGTACCGCCGTTCGTTTCCTGGATAATATCATTGATGTCAACTCGTTCCCTTCCGGTATTTATGAGAATTATCAAAAGAGATACCGTACCATCGGACTCGGTTATACAGGTCTTGCCGATATGCTTGCGATGCTCGGTTTTCGCTATGATACTGTTAGCGCGATATCGTTTGTGTCGCAACTGACAGAAAAGATCGCCCTGACCGCCTACGAAGCATCCTGTGATTTGGCAGACGAAAAAGGTGCATTCCCCGGTCTTGTTACTGCGAAATTTGTGCAATCCGGTTTTCTGACAAAACACTGTTCCAGCGGTATTTATAGTGACCGTTGGCAAGCTCTTGTCGAGAGAATCAAACATACCGGAATCCGCAATTCAAAAATTTTGTCTGTAGCCCCTACTGGAACAATGTCTCTGGTTTATGGAAATAACTGTTCCAGCGGTATTGAGCCTATCTTTTCTTTGGAGTACACACGCCGTATCAAAATGGGCGGTCAGGACGAAGCTGATACACAGGAGGTCACTATCAGAGACTATGCCTATGATCTTTACCAGAAGTTTAAGGAATCCGGTGTAGAGATGATAGATGACGATCCGTTTATCACCGCACAGGAGATGACAGTTGACGATCATATCCGTATGCTTGCTGCGATTGCATGGAACGTTGATATGTCTGTTTCCAAAACGATCAATGTCCCAACGGACTATCCGTTCGAGATGTGTAAAAATATCTATTGTAAATGCTGGGAACTCGGAATCAAAGGATGTACGATTTTCCGTCCCAATCCCATCCGTAAGGGCGTTCTGATCGATAAGAACGATGAAGCGCAGTCCAACGATACAAAACAATGCGATAAATCCTGTAAGGAAGATACTCCTTCCGTATTGCACCGTGGAGAGATCGTGTGCTGCGATGACAGTCTGATCGGCATCAAGAAGAAACTGATTACCGGCTGCGGATCGATGCACTTGATGGCCTGGTTTGATCCTGTGACGGCTGATATCATGGAAGTCTTTGTAGGACGCGGAAGCTCAGGCGGATGTGAAAAGAACCTGACCGCCATGACACGTCTAATCTCCGCAGGTCTTCGTGGTGGCGTGCCGTTGGAGTACATCCTGGATCAGCTGGAAAGCTGCGGTGGATGTAGCGCCTATGTGACAAGACGCGCCACCCATAAAGATACATCCCCCGGAAGCTCCTGCGCGACTGCAATCGCCATTGCTCTGCGTGAGATGCAGAAAATTGCGTACACGGATACGCTCGATGTTGAATCTGCTGAAGAAAACGCTGATCTGGAACAGGAAAACGATGATGAAACGGTAGCAGATAACATCTATGATATTGACGTTCCGAAGTGCCCTGAGTGCGGAGCGGAACTGACCATTGAAGGTGGCTGTAACGTCTGCAAGAGCTGCGGATGGAGTAAGTGCGGATAAGACAGACGTCCGGTGTGGAGGGGCTTTCTCTCCACACCGGGATATGGGACAATAGAAAGGAGACAGAAGATGCCTTTTCTCTTTACTGTTTTATATATCATTTGGATGTTGCTGTTATACGCCATGTACACTCATTGACATTGAAAGGATAAATATGTACGTCTTTTGTTTTATTCTTTATATGATCTGCGCATCGATATGCTGTTTTGGATATGCTTACTTTCGATGCAAATTTGCCAATCCGAAAGACAACATCAATTATGCAGACACTGTTATGACTGGCGCTCTTTTCGGTTTGGTATGGTTTTTATCTATATGGGTTCTCATTCCATATTACCTCATCATCTATCTCAACAAAAACCATAAGATCCATTGACTTGAAAGGAGCGAGCAATGAGCACTGTTGAAATTTTGGCTGGCGAGGATTTCGCCAATGCCGTATATCAGCTTGGCCTCACATCGGCCATATGTACTTTCCATCGACGTGCACTGACTGATAGCTACTGTGAGGATTTCCAGGTATGGCTTCTGTCGAATGAAGATTTTCAAAATCTCTGCGCCGTTAATAATGCGGACTGGCAAGATGATTGGGGCTGGTGGCGCTATGCCGTAGGATCTAATTTGGGGAAAGTAGATCACACCTATACGATCAATGGTAGAGAGATACAGGCTTGGGACGGTCCAGGCCGTTTGACATTTCGCCGTAGCGTTTGTTCGCATTGTGCCGAACAAGACTGCAAATCATCAGATCGGGATATCCTAGAGTGCCACGGTGATAGAAATTACGATGATATTCTGGATTACATTTATGATGAGATCGGAGCATCAACGTCAACGAATGTTTGCGCCATTGCTATCGATCTTGCGAAGCAAAACCATATGATGCTTTCCGATTTATTTCAAATTTATTCAGGAGAAGAACAGTATGAATACGATGCAGATTAAAGTTCGCTATCTGAGCGATAAAATTCAGCACCTGGAGTACATTGACGGAAAATCCGATTGGATTGATCTCCGCGCCGCAGAGGATGTAACGCTGCAAGCCGGTGAGTTCAAGCTGATCCCGCTCGGCGTCGCTATGCAGCTTCCCAAAGGATATGAGGCGCACGTGATCCCTCGCAGCTCCACCTTCAAGAATTTCGGTGTCATTCAGGCAAACCATATGGGTATGATCGATGAGAGCTATTGCGGCGACAATGACCAGTGGTATTTCCCCGCCATTGCTCTGCGTGATACCACCATCAAAACCGGAGACCGCATTTGCCAGTTCCGTATCATGGAGCACCAGCCAGCCTTGAGATTTAAAACTGTTGATACACTTGGCAACTCGGACCGCGGCGGATTTGGCAGCACAGGAAAGGCGTAAAGATGATCGTAGTCAATTTATATGGAGCGCCTGGGGCCGGTAAATCCACCGGAGCAGCCTACATCTTTTCTCAGTTGAAAATGCGCGACATCAACTCCGAGCTTGTAACTGAATTTGCCAAAGATAAGGTCTGGGAGGGAAGCAAAGCTGTATTTGAAAACCAGGCTTACATCTTTGGAAAGCAGTATTTTCGTATCAGCCGTGTCAAGGACAAAGTAGATGTTGTCGTCACAGATTCACCGATTCTTTTATCTTGCTTCTACGGTAAAAATGATCCGGTTCTCGGAGAAGAGTTTAACACATTCGTGAAAAAGGTCTCCGATTCATTCCGGTCTTTGAATGCCTTTATCGAGCGTGTCAAGCCGTATAATCCAGCAGGCCGTTTCCAGACAGAGGAACAGAGCGACGAGATCTCAGGTAAGTTGCAAGATCTTCTTGCCTCGTATGGCGTGCAGCTTCAATATTATCCCGGTAATATCGAAGGATACAACAGACTGGTTGAGGATACCGTTAAAATGCTGGAAGGAGAGGAGCAAAGATGAAAATAATCAAACATGGCCATATCCCAGAGCTAGTGAAAGTAACGCGGCGTTTTCAATGTCTCCAATGCAACTGTATCTTTGAAGCGGATAAAGATGAATACTGTTTTGCCGGCCCAGCCGGTCAGATCAGATGGCACGGGGAATTACTGGCTCCGGCGAACGGTTATTACTGCGAATGCCCGGAATGCCAAGCGCCAGCAAAAGAAATTACGAGAGAATAACTATATATTGTGTTACTTCTAAAATAGTAACACAATATATTGATTCAAAATGTGCATGAAATCTTAGTTTTATAAAGGAGTATCACAATGCCGACGGGATATACAGCCTTTATTGAAAATGGGCAAATCACAACCGCAAAAGACTTCATTATGCTGTGTGCACGAGCATTCGGCGCTACCGTTATCATGAAAGATGAGCCTCTGAGTAAGCCGATTCCTGAAGTCTTTTCTTGTTCCAACTATTATTCAGAAACTATCTGCAAACTGCAGGAGGAATTGAAACGACTGCAAAATTTAACGCTTCATGAAGCGCAAGAAGAGGCAGACGACGATTATAAGAAAAGATTTCTGGAGTATACGCAAGGGAAGCAAAAGGACGAAAAGCTGTTAGAGCAGTATAACTCCATGGAGGAGGAAATCAGGAAATGGGTACCTCCTACATATGAGCATCAAAATCTGAAGGATTTTGCTATCAATCAAATCGAAATGAGCAAGCCTGATATGGAGTTTTGGTCACAGCTTCAAACGATAAACAGGCAATCTGCCACTGAATGGCTTGAAACAAAAATTGCTGATTGCAAAAATGATATCGAATGGTACCGGAAGCTTCTCAAACGCGAAGAGGACAATATCGCATCAAAAAACAAATGGTTAAAAGATCTGCGGAACAGTCTAAACGAGGTGCTTTGATATGAGTATTGATGAACGATTGAAATATCTGAATAAAGAAATCTTGAAACTTCAGAACGAGCAGAGAGAGCTGTTAAAGAAAGATGATGAGGATTTTCAGAAGCGAGCGAAAGTAAATGTTGGCCGCTGTTTTTATGACAGTAGTACCAAAACCTATATCAAGGTGATCGACGTTCCGCAAACCAAGTCCATGATGTGGGGAGAACATATGAACCGCTATCAATATCCGGCGATCTTTGTCGGAAATGATGTAGATGATAACGTCCCATTTTATTCCGATACGCTATTCTCTGGTATATGGGGAGAAGGGAACGATATGTTCAAAAAGCACCAGGAGATCTCAGAGGAGGAATTTGATACCGCCTTTACTAACGCACTGGACAGCTTCCGGAAGTACATCCTATCGATCCATAAAAAGGAGGCATAAAATGGCAGACACAGAGAAAATTACAAGTCCGATAAAAGCAATCCGCGCCTTTTGTCTGGAGTGCAGCGGAGATAGCGCAAGAGAGGTAAAAGAGTGTACCGCGAGAAGCTGCGTCCTCTATCCCTTTCGCTTCGGGGAAAATCCATACCGTACCAAGCGCGAACTGACGGATGAACAGCGAGCAGAGCTACGCGACCGCATGAAGAATGCTCGAAAGAAGAAAAGATGGTGTGAGCGTCAGGATCTCGATGAAAATGAGAACAAGATGTATTGTACCGGTCATCTCGCTGAGGGCAGGTTATTCATTTGCCCATACAAAGATCCACAGGATAGGCTTGATTCTAAATATCCCTGTTCCGACTACATGGAGGTGGGCAACTCAGTATGAGCATACATCCTAATACCGTCATCAATGGTGACTGTCTGGAAGTAATGAGGGACATCGATGACGAAAGCGTCGATATGATCCTATGCGACCTCCCTTATGGCGTCAGCCGTAATAAATGGGATACAGCGATCCCGCCAGAACAGCTTTGGGAGCAAACGGAAACTATACGCTGGTGGAATCTTCCGATAGCACATTGAAGTATCCTGCGTCAATCTGGTGCTTTCCAAAACCTCATCCATCCGTAGCACTACACGCTACCGATGCGATCCGTACCTATACAGATAAAGGCGATCTTGTCCTGGACAACTGCTGCGGCACCGGCTCAACGCTGATCGCGGCAAAACTGGAGGGACGTAATTACATAGGAATTGATAACGGCGTCTGTGACAAAAAGAGTAGTCCATATTTCGGAATACCATGGGCGCAGGTATCCCAAATCAGACTGGAGGCGATTGGTGATGAACCTTCCGATCAATTTACCGATGAACCTGAAAGACTTAGCTTTGTGGGATAGCGGAGATCTAAAGTGCTTTGCGCTTCCGTTAAAACACGTATCTGATCTCAGCTTCTACTTTGACTTAAAACCGGGTACAGAAGCAAATATTCAGGAACCGTTTAGAAGACTGGTTTTTTGGAAGTCACCCACGCAGAAAATCGTATCAGGTGTAATCTACCGTTGTGATGATAAGACTGTCTGGGACAGTGAAAAACCGATTCCTGCGGTGTATCAGATATCCGACAGATGGAGCCAGGCCCGTCAACTTCCTGCATTTGCCGTCCGTCGTAAAGCCGTCATCACAAAAGTAGAGAACACAACACTTCTGGATTGCACAGAGGAACAAATTCAACTGCTGAAGCTTGACTACGAATCCCAAGGAGATCCGCAGATGATTCTTGACGAATACGCTCCAAACAAAAACTCGGAGCTGCTTTACAAATGGTGGAAAGCGCACTATCCAAGTACGCTTCGGAACGAGACAAACCCCAACATCATTATCTTGCATCTGGACCATATTTCTCGTCAAGTAAAACATTTAATTTAACTATGCTATTGACAAATCGCTTAAACCGTGCTATTCTTATGATATAGCAAAACATTAAATTTAAAATCACCTAAAGGAGGTCTCATCGCAATGAACGTAGTTATGGTAAAACACACATCCAACGGAAAGGTCTTTTGGTTTGAAGTACCAGACAATCTTGTCAACAAAATCACTGTTGGTACCAACGTCATCTGCAATACGGCATACGGCAAACGTAACGGTATGGCGATAAGCACACCGCTTGATTCAGAGGAAGTAAAGTGTGTTATGGCAGCTTCCGGCGCTGTTTACCCGCTCCGCAAGATCGCCGGTATTGGACACAAAATCCCGTTAGAAGCTATCACCGTCCCAAACTATATGCTCAAGAGCCATCCCAGCGATGAAAAGATTGCAAAACGCTTTATGGAAGTTTACCACACCGGCACGTTCCATACAAACATCGCTGTTGATAAGGACTACAACCTCCTGGATGGATATACGGCCTATCTGGTCGCAAAAAGGCTTGGGTGGTCAAACATCACAGCTGTGGTCCAATAAAAGGAGGAAAGCAGATGATTGAAAAAGTAAACCCCTCCCATCCGGATAAGGTCGCAGACCGAATTGCAGGCGCAATTGTAGACCTGGCCTACTCTATCCAGAGTGACCCAAAGATTGCGGTTGAAGTCATGATCGGTCATGGTAACTGCTACGTTATTGTTGAAACCAATGTAACTCTTGATGAATGGGATATCAAGAAGATCGTCCGTCGTATCAACAATGGTTACTATATTTGCGATGTTACCATTGTTCCGCAGGATGAACACCTGGCTAATAACCAGGAAGATGGTTTCCGCTGCGGTGATAACGGCATTTTTAAGGGCGTACCTTTAACCGTAGAACAGAGGCAGCTGTCTCTCATCGCCCACCAGATCTACAATAAATACCCATGTGACGGCAAGTACATCTTAGATGGTAATAAGCTTATCGTCTGCCAGAGCAAAGCGGATATCAATGATCTGCGCAAATTGGTATCTTCTGCGTCGTGTTTCACACAGAATAGCCTTGACGCCTATATTAACCCATTGGGTGATTGGACCGGCGGCACTGACGTAGACACAGGCGCTACCAATCGTAAGCTCGGTTCCGACATGGCCGATTCTGTGACCGGCGGCGGACTGCACGGCAAGGATCTTTCTAAGGCGGATGTGTCTATCAATATCTATGCGTTCGTTAAAGCACAGATCGAAAACCGCCCGATTGAGATCTGCTGTGCCATCGGAGATGATACGGTAGACGGAAAGCCATACAGCGAAATCGTAGAGTTTGCGCGTTCCTATATCCAGTCTGTTGGCGGATTTGAAAAATTCGCAGAATGGGGGTTGTTCTGATGAACAACTCAATCCTCATCCCCAATAAGATCCGCGTTGGCTTTCAAATTCGGGACGATACCTACACCAAGAAGCTTGCCTATATCATCTACTACGACCATAAAGGTAAGCTTCGTAAGGAGGCGTCATGGGAGAGCTGGCGTGATGAGAAGATCGATCCGGAGGAATTTGAAAATGTTCCCACCGAGGGCTTTGTTCTAAACAAAAAGGTGGGCGGCTATGCCAACGACTGGGGAGACTTCCGTCAAGCATATGTCCGCATCTACGATCCTCGCGGCTTCGAGTTTGAGATCACCGTACCCAATCTGCTCTACATCCTGGAGCATACGAGCTCCATCAAAGGCAAGGGCTTGGAGGGCGAGTTCGTCTACGCATGGGATAAAACAGATCTGCTGCTCCTGCCTACTTGCGCTCCGGATTACGCAAAGCTGCTAGAAATCAATCAACGACGCGCACAGGTTGAGATCAAGAACACTGATTTGAAGATTGGCGCAACATACCTGACAAAGCAAGATGCCGAATGGACTTACATGGGTCGTTTTGACACATACGATACCTGCTATCTTTTTGACGGGAAAAAGTTTACCAGCTATCAAAAAATGAATCTTTACGCCACGACAAATAACCTGTCACTCTACCACCAAGAATATGATAATTTTAATTTCTGGGTACGAAAACCGCTCTATAAAGAGGTTGCGGATTGTATTGGCAAACAATACTTTTTCTATTACCGGTATCAAAATGGTTCCTACACACATGAAAGCTTTGAGCACATCAGATCTGTCAATGGCCGTTTCATCGATATAGTTTCTGAAGACCCGGCAGAAAATTATGCCGATCTGTTCGACAAACTTCAACATAATGAACATTACTCTCCAATTGATAAAGACAAATCTGTCTTTCGCCCTTGTACACAAGAGGAGATTGAGCAAATGAACCTTCAGAAAGATGGCGGAAGATATACGACAGTTGTCAACGGCAAACCAATTCCAATTTATATTTCCAGAAAAGATTATCAAAATCCGAATAGTGATTTCTCGATCAGCACTTACACTATGAAGGATCAGAGGATACTGGAAAAAATTCTTTCATACAAATCAAAACCGCTGGGATATTATCATAATTATGCTAACTCATTTGATCCTCTCCCATTCGACAAGATCATTGAGATCCTCCCTCCCTACTGCACAGAGAGATACCTGAAAAACGGGAAATTCTATGATAGGAGTTCTGAATATTATGAGTAAAAACGATGATAAGATTTTATTGCTGAAACAGAAAATCGCAGAAAAGAAGGATGCAATCGGACAGACAGACCACTTTTCTCCGCTGACCAGTTGCTCTATTGAGCTTAACGGAGTCCGCTACAACCTTCACGCAGCAGACAAGGACACCCTGGTACTGCTTGCTTGCCAGCTTCACTCCATTCGCTTCGCAGCAGAAGCCACAAACCTCTTGGATCAGTGCATGATTTCCGGATTTCATCTTACCGATTGGATCTCGGATATCAATAAGAAACTGAACATTGCATCCAAGAAGGCAGAGCTTGCCAAGCTGAAAGCAATGGAAGCACAGTTGAACAAACTGCTTTCCAACGACAAGAAAACGGAGCTTGAAATCGACTCTATTGCCGAAGCTCTGAATATCTAAGTACCTAACTCTATGAGGTGAAACATATGAATACAAGCGTCATGTTCTCATCCAAAGATATGGATTGGGCAACACCGCAAGCGTTCTTTGACCAGCTGGATTCAGAGTTTCACTTCACCCTTGACCCCTGCGCAGACTCAACCAACCACAAGTGCGACTACTATTTTACTGTAGAAGACGACGGGTTGAAGCAGCCGTGGGGGGTGGCAAACGGTCTTCTGCAATCCTCCGTATGGCAGGGCTATCAAAGACTGGGTGAAGAAATGCTCCGATGAAGCTATGCAGCCTAATACAACTGTAGTGCTGCTTATCCCAGCTAGAACGGACACTGCATATTTCCATGACTACATCTACCAAAAACCGAACGTAGAAATCCGTTTTATTCGTGGACGGCTGAAATTTGGAGACGGCAAAAACTCAGCGCCTTTCCCCAGCATGGTAATCATTTTCCGCTAGCATAACATTTAATTTAAATTGGAGGCGCTATGAAAACTCATTCTCTCATTTTCAAAGGCGATCATGGAAACACCAGAGAGATCGCTAAAATAAACGACCTGACCGACGACGGACAGGCCAAATCAGATAACGACATCTTTGATGAAGCGAACCTGCTGATCCGAGCATTTTGCGCAGAACGCCATTTCAAGATCTACTACACCAAGATGTGGAATCAAGATGGTATCACAATATTTGATGTTGGCAGCCATACCGAGTTCTTCCATCTCAAACCTGCGGTCAATTTCAATTTGAGTGAAGCAAATGGCAAATATTGAGATCACAACACCACGTAAATTTACAACTGATATGTTGCCAGATATTCCGAAAAGGCATTGGAGCGAGACGCTCAGAGACATCATAGGCGTTTATATTCTACCATCTGATATAATCCACGACAGTGGATTCAACTGCATGGATTTTGTAGCAGAGAAAAAGGACAGAAGCCTCGTCCGCTTTGGCGGTGGTTGTGATGATGTGCATTTTGCTGGAGAACACTTCAGAATGGACTGTCTGCCGAGATCTAAAATCGTACATATCTGGAATAGCAAGCATACGTTTTCTATTTCACACGATCTGTCCTCTATCGACTTTATTGAAAATCTGGAATAAATACTAAATGAGCTACAGAAAGGAAAGAATAATATGGAAACATTACTTGCGTTTGTTATGGGAGAGCGCAACAAGGGCAATGAGCTGATGGTCTTTGACTGGGAAAAAGCTGCCAAAATCATAAAGGACAGAAAGCCTGAATTTGCATCTGCCGGACTATGTGACGATTGGGAATATACAGGCGGAACGATTTATCGCAACGGGAAGATAATCACAGATGACTATACATTTCTTGCGTCCACATGGGCGGTACCTGAACTTTGCGTCGATGGAGAAATTATCCCGTGCTATAAGATGAAACATGAAGTTCCAAAATGGAGCAGTGATACAAAATGGCCCAATAGTGCCAGGAAAATCATTGAGGACAAGGAGGATTAACATGAGACTCATTGACGCAGATGCACTATATGATGTGATGGAAAGAAGGTACAAGTCATCCACCGACAATGAACGTAAGGCATATAGTCTTGCAATAGACGATATTTGTGAAGCTCCGACGATCAATCCAGAATGGATCAACGTCAAAGACAGACTGCCAGAGCAACACGACAGTATATTTGCCAAATTGCAGAATACAAAGAAGTGGAAGAAAGTAATGTGGGCAAAACAGTCAAACACCGTACTTGTAACGGTTAAAAACGAAAAGCACGAGAAAGTTGTTATGACAGGCCGGCTACAAGATGGCGTATGGGAAACAGATGTACGCATTACTGGATGCGAAGTAACTCATTGGATGCCGTTTCCTAACCCTCCAACGACACTATAATCTTAATAAAACGATGCTTTCATTGTTATGACAAGAGGTGAAAGATTGCATGAAAGCAAACCCATGTAGATACTGTGCCTTACATACAAAATACAAAAACAAATACCATCAGGGATATTCAAATGAGTGCTATACTTGCAAAAACCTTGCTAAACATAAAGAGTATCTCAAATCGCAAAGAAAGTTTGAAGCCGGAGAACCGATCACAAATATTCAGGATCTGTTGAAAGAGACATGGGTGATCTGTTACGGAGCCACAAAGCACATCGAGATATTCAAGTCGATGCCGTTAAGAATAGTCCTTGGTTTCTTAAACTCCGGCCATGTGTACAAAGCAATTCCAAGAGATCCTACGGTTTAAATTATGGAGGGATACCTATATGAAGAGACTCGTCACCATAATCCTTGTTTTTCTTCTTTGCATCAATCTGGCTGGCTGTGCTCCGGAAGCGGGGCCAAAGAACTACTCACAGAATACCAGCCTGATTAAGATAGAAAACAAAAATGATCTGTACTTCGATCCGGATACAAAAGTCGTCTATTTCATCTTCAGTGAATCTCTCAATTACGGTGGGTACGGCTATATGTCTCCGTATTACGCAGCCAACGGCCTCCCGTATCTCTACGATGTGAATAGCCATACTCTTATAGAGATAGAAAAATAGGAGATACATTCCTATGGATTTCATTATCTCATATTGCCAGCAGGACACCAGCAACGGCCTATTTATATGCGGCGGACTCGTAAATATTCGGTTTAGGGAAGATGGTGAAGTTTTCAGAAATACGGAGCAAATAAATTTGCAAATACAAGAAATCCTGAATCCATCCCGTTTGTATTTTAAAATT
Organism: uncultured Clostridia bacterium; assembly: GCA_947588825.1. Classification (GTDB taxonomy): domain Bacteria; phylum Bacillota; class Clostridia; order Oscillospirales; family CAG-272; genus CAKSQF01. Next base: position 3,024 of record CANPZU010000014.1, on the reverse strand, counting down.
TATCAAAGCCTGGATGATCTACGTGCAATTGCATATGCATCGAAACACGTACCAGCCAACACCACGAATGCATACGTAAAAGAAGGATATTTTACAATAAGTTTTTCAAATGGTTTTGAATCACAGTTTTTCGGAAATAATTGTATTACGGAGGTGAGCAAGTGACAATTACCAGATATGTGAACGGGAAAGAAATCAGCGATGAAGAGTTCTATAAATTGAAAATCTCTAATCCGATCATCAAGCAAATTTGTACCTCTGTGATACAGAGGGTAAGAAAAGAGGAAAAAATTTCTCGACATGAGAAATTAGAGCACGAAAGTAGTTGAAATACGCGACAATCTATGATATGATAGCGGTGCAGTAAGAATCTGTGCCGCTATTTTTACAAGAAGGATGGTATGCGATGGCAAAATCTAAGATGCTCAAAATTGAAGAAAAGGAGGTAGATAAACCGTATGCTATGCTATACCTCCGTGTCTCCACTGACCGACAAGCAGAAGAAGGATATTCTATTGACATCCAAAAAGATCGTTTAGGAAGTTACGTAAAATCTATGTTCGGCGACAAGGATGTTCAGGTAGAATATTTTATAGACGACGGTTACAGCGGAGGCAGCCTTGACCGTCCTGCCATGCAAAGGATGATCGAGACTATCAAAGGCGGTGAAGGAACCCATGTCATTGTTTACAAACTAGACCGACTCAGCAGATCCCAAAAAGACACCTTGTATCTCATCGAAGATGTCTTCCTGACTCACAATATCGCCTTTATCTCTATGCAGGAAAGTTTTAACACCGCAACACCTTTTGGCCGTGCGGTCATCGGTATTCTGTCCGTATTTGCCCAGCTGGAACGAGAAAATATCTATGAACGTACACGGAGCGGTATGCAGAAGCGTGTAGAATCCGGATTATGGATGGGAGGTGGACACATACCATTCGGATATGATTATGACCGGCAACGCGGCATCCTCGTTCCAAATAAAGATGCAGATACCGTAAGGCTCATTTACAAAGAATATCTCGAAGGAAAATCTCTGCAAGTCATTGCCAACGAAGTTGGTCTAAAATATGATAAGCTTGCCTATCAAATTTTAACCAGAAAATCTAATGCCGGTTATATTGTTTACAACGGTGTCGAGTACAAAGGCCAGCATGAGCCAATCATATCGCTTGAAATCTATGAACGTGCTATGGCACTACTCAAAGAGCGCAGCCTTAGAAAAACCGTAATGACCACAGACCATCTCTTGACTGGTCTAGTTTACTGCGGCGTTTGCGGCGCAAAAATGCGATATGTAAAATGGGGTAAACGTGGCTTTCGTTTTATGTGTTATTCCAAAGAAAAAACAAAAAAGTATCTTGTGAAAGATCCTGATTGTGATAACGAAACATTTGATGCTATACCAGTTGAAAACGCAGTCATTGAGGATCTGTTTAGGCTGGGCGATGTTGATTTGTCAGATGTAGCTGAGGCAAAAGAAACTCTCAGTGTATCTACTATACTCAATGACAGATACGATGCTCTGTCAAATAAGCTTAAACGACTCTATAAACTCTATGCAGAAAGTGCAGACGATATCTTGCTTGAGACGATTCAAGACATCAAAAAAGAGATGGAAGATATCCTTGCGAAACTAAAAGTAGAGGAAGAACGTAGCTTTTGGACAAGGAATATTGAACGAACCAAACAAGAACTCAAAACTTTACCAGATACGTGGGAACGTATGACCATTACCGAAAAACGCTCAATCCTGCGTACCGTGATCGATTCTATCACAATAACCCATTCGCACATTGATATCAAATACAAATTCTAACTTTTTATTGTTCTCGACTTATGACATTCATCGGTACGCCGTAGGTGGAAAATTTTACCTGCTGCGAGATATCAAAATTGTCGATGGCTTTAATGAGCCCCACGCAGCCCACCTGGAACAGGTCGTCGGCGTTCTCCCCCCGGCCCGCGAATTTCTGGATCACGGACAGCACCAGCCTTAGATTCCCGGAGATCAGATCCTCCCTGGCCTGCCTGTCGCCCTCCTTGGTCCGGCGAAGGAGCTCCATGGTCTCCTCGTTTTTCAGCACCTTCAGCTTGGAGGTGTTGACCCCGCAGATCTCCACCTTGCCCTGCACGCGCATCGCCTCCCGGACAAAACTTACAAAGGCAGTTTGTCCCTGGGGGTGGGAGATTATACGGGAGGAAAAACGGAGGTTTTGTCGGGCCGTCCGCGCCGTTCGGCGCGGACGTAAAATCAGGAGGGGGCTTCGCCCCCTCCACCGCTTTCATTTACTTAAATCTAAGGGGCCTCCGGCCCCTGGGAGGGATGGTAGGGACCTCCGGTCCCTGCTGACCCTGGGTTACTTTTTGTGCAAACAAAAAGTAACCAAAAAATTGCTTAAGGGGCTACGCCCCTTAAGAATCCCCGGGGATAACGGTTAAGGACAGATGGATGTTGGGACTAGGGGCCAGGGAAAGCTTTCATCGATACTGCGTTTTTGTTTTTCCGTATTCCTACTGCTGGTTGCTCCGTTCCACTACGCAATTGATAGATGTTTCGTTTCGGGTCCGTATACGGAAATCTGTCCTGTGCGTAGTGGAACGGAGCAGAACGCAGTCGGAATACGTAAAGCGACCAACGCACCCAATGAGCCCCGCCCCAGCGCTTCACTCCCCTTGGGGACATACTAAAACAGCCGCAACGCCTCATACACGGGACCCAGTTCGGTTTAGACCAAACCAACCAAAGGGCGAGCGCAAAACAAAACAAAAAATAAGGAAAGATTCTCAAGAAAGACTTAATAGTGAGAAGGAACTATTTTCCGTAGAGGCGGCGTAGCCAAAAGGTCACGCCGTCTTTCTGCGTCCACTGGCTCGTTCAAGGGTAACAGATTGCTCGAAAGCGGGGATCTCGACCTCATCCAGAAAGTTGAAGACGATCTTTACCGTCTGCCTGCGCTTACCATTGACCTTGCTCGGCGGGTATACCACGATCTTCTTGATGTACTCGTTCACGATCGT
>CANPZU010000013.1 GCA_947588825.1 uncultured Clostridia bacterium | reverse complement strand
ACCACAAAAACGACTGCTTGGCTATCCCTTCGGATGCCTTGCAGTCGTTTTTTTTCGGCTGTTTTTTTACAGCCCCATTTTTGCCATAATTTTGCTTGACGGGCGCCGTGAATTAAAAATTTTAATTGAAAGCTTCTTTATGGACGCCCGTCATTTGAAGAAGCTTTTTATTTTTCCTGTTTTATTTTGCGCGCTTTTGCATTTTTTCTCCGGCGAATAAAATCAAAAAATATCTGAAGAAAAACTGTGAAAACTATTGAAATTTTTCTTTGAATGCTATATAATGATGATACAATGGGGTAGGATGTTTTTGACCTGCCCGTACCGCAAAAGCAGCGTGCGGTACTCAGTGCAAAATGCTGCGAAAGGAGATAAGTAATGAACGACAAGGAAAAGGCGCCTCTGATAAGGGAGGGCGGCGCGTACGATGATCTTGCCTCTTTGTACGACCCCGGAACCTTTGTTGAGTTGTATGCATATGCGGGAAGGACGGCTTATGCCGGAGTGGTGTGCGGTTACGGTTCCGTAAACGGCTCGCTTGTTTTTGCCTTTGCGCAGGATCTTACAAGGTCAAATGGAGCGATAGGTGAGGACGAAGCAAGCAAGATCGTCTCTCTTTACGATATGGCGCAAAAGAGCGGAGCGCCGGTAATCGGAATTTTTGAAGGAGCCGGCGCAAAAATTCTCGAAGGCGCCGCGGCGCTTTCCGCATTCGGAAAGGTGATATCAAAGATAGGGGGCGTATCGGGGATAATACCTCAAATCGCGGTAATACGCGGGGTGTGCGCGGGCATGTGCGCCGTTGCGGCGTCGATGTTCGACGTCATAATAGCCTCGAAGGACGCTTCATATTTTATAAATCCTCCTTCTGTAATGAGGGAAAAGGGGGACAAAGAGGCAGGTCTGATAAGCTCCGCTTCTTCAAACGGAAGCGTCGACATAGTGTGTGTCAGCGCGAGAGAGGCGCTGCAAAAAGCGAGAGAGCTTGTCAGCATACTGCCGCAAAACAATGCGCAGGGGCTTGCCTATTCTGAGGCGGGAGACGACCTTGAAAGGCTCACTCCCGAGCTTGAGTGCATGACCGACACGCATGATATAATAAATACGATTGTTGACTCAGGCAGCTTCACCGAATTTAAAGCCGACTGTGCAAAGGAAGTGACGCTTGGGCTAGCGTCGGTCGGCACGATAACCACGGGTATTGTGGCAACGGGCGGGGATATGTATTTAACCCCCCGCGCCGCGCGAAAAATATCGGAATTCATATCTTTTTGCGACAACTTTATGATTCCCGTTCTGACTATTGTGGATACTATGGGAATAGACCGAACGGTCTCTTCGGAAAACGGGGCGTATTCAAGCGAGCTTGCACGGATTGCCCTTGCTTACTCCGGCTCCGGCAACGCGAAGGTAACACTGATCAGCGGCAAGGCATACGGAGCGGCGTTCACTCTGCTCGGTTCAAAGGCTGTAGGGGCTGACGTTGTCTTTGCCATGCCGAGAGCAAAAGTATCAATAATGGAGCCCGAGGCACAGGTGCAGTTTTTATACGGCGAAGAGATAAAGTCCTCCGCAGATCCCGTATCAAAGAGAAAAGAGCTTCTTGATGGGATCAATAAGGACATCCTCGCGGCAAGAGGAGCGTGTGAAACGGCGGATGTGGACGATGTTGTGAGCTATGAACTTGTCAGAGCGAAAATCATATCGGCGTTCATGATGCTTTGGGCAAAGGCGGATGGCAAGGTGCAGAAAAAGCACTCGAAGTTACCGTTCTGAGTACTCGCTCAAAGGTCGGATCAGCGAAAGGAATCGGACAAATGACATATATATATATTTGCGACATCGCCGACAATATATTTACCGCGATTGAGGACACAGTTTTGGGCATGCTGATGGTGTTTTCCGTGCTTGCCATTCTGTGGGGAGCCATAAACCTGTTCAGGCTTTTGTACACAATGGCTCAAAAGGTGAAAAGTTCGAAAGCAAAAAAGAAAGGAGGCAAGAGTGAAAGCATGACAGCTCCTGCCGTCACAGCAAAAGAAGAAAAGGCGTTTGCAACAGAGAAAGGCGAGCCGACAAACGACGCACAGATCGTCGCGGTTATATCCGCGGCTCTTGCCGAGTATCTTAACGTCAAGGAATCCTCCTTCAGGGTGGTGTCCTTCAGAAAAGTCGGAAACGGCGCACATTGGAACAAGTAAATTTTATAAAAGAGGTTAATGATAAAATGAAAAAATACAATGTTACGGTCAACGGAACCGTTTATGAAGTCGAGATCGAAGAGGTAGACGGCTTTGCAAAAGCACCTGCGTCCAAGGCTGCCCCCGCACCGGCGCCCAAATCTGCGCCTGAGGCGGCAAAGGTCGAGCCCGCGCCTTCGGTATCACCTGCAAAATCGCCCGCCGCGTCCGGCGCTAAGGCGGTAAAGGCTCCCATGCCGGGGACTATAGTCAAGGTAAACGTAAGCGAAGGACAAAGCGTGACAAAGGGCACGCTGCTTGCCGTGCTTGAAGCCATGAAGATGGAAAACGATATACTTGCTCCCGCGGACGGCGTTATCGCCTCTGTAAATGTTTCAAAGGGCGCGAGCGTCGGAGCGGATGATATCATAGTCACCATGAACTGATGAATTTATGTTATTTCATCGAAAGGATGGCTATATCTGATGCTTGAAACAATAAAAAATTTCCTCGAGACAACGGGGATAGCCTCCATGCTGAATTTAGAAGGGCTGAAGGTCCTTGTAATGTTTGTTATCGCGGGAGTGCTTATATATTTTGCGATAGTAAAAAAATATGAGCCGCTGCTTCTCATGCCTATCGCGGTGGGAATGCTGCTTACCAACTTTCCGGGTACGGACATGTTTCATATGGACCTCTTTATTCATGGGGACGGCTCGGCTCTTATGTTTCAGGATGTGATAGAGCGCGGGGGAATACTCGACCTTTTGTATCTTGGGGTAAAGCTTGGAATTTACCCTTCGCTGATATTCATAGGTATAGGCGCAATGACCGACTTTACGCCTCTTATCGCCAACCCGAAAAGTCTGCTTATAGGAGCCGCTGCTCAGCTTGGCGTATTTGTCGCGTTTTCGGGCGCGCTTATCTCCGGCCAATTTACGCCCGAGGAAGCGGCGGCGATAGGCATAATAGGAGGCGCGGACGGTCCCACGGCGATTTATGTGACAAAGACTCTTGCGCCTCACCTTCTCGGCGCGATAGCCATTGCCGCTTACAGCTATATGGCGCTCATTCCCATGATCCAGCCTCCGTTTATGAGGCTTCTCACCACCAAAAAGGAACGTGCAATAAAAATGACGACTTTAAGGCCCGTGTCACAACTTGAAAAGGTGGTTTTCCCGGTGCTTGTAACCGTCGTCGTCGCTCTTGTCGTCCCCTCGGCCTCTACGCTTATAGGCTGCCTTATGTTCGGCAATTTGCTTAAGGTGTGCGGCGTCACCGACAGACTTTCAAATGTCGCGCAGAACGGAATGATAAATGTTGTGACGATATTTCTTGGTATTTCGGTGGGAGCAACGGCTTCGGCAGACAATTTCCTTACTTTTCAGACCCTTCTCATACTTGCGTTGGGGCTTACCGCGTTCATTATTTCCACAGTCGGCGGATTGCTTTTTGCAAAACTCATGTGTCTTATCACGCGAGGAAAAATCAATCCTCTTATCGGCAGCGCGGGAGTGAGCGCCGTACCTATGGCGGCAAGAGTTTCTCAGCTCGAAGGGCAAAAGGCGGACCCCTCAAATTTCTTACTTATGCATGCGATGGGACCCAACGTTGCCGGAGTTATCGGCAGCGCGGTCGCGGCGGGCGTACTGCTTGCTCTGTTTGCATAAGCTTTCCGCAAACAAAGAAATAACGAAAGGTAGATAAAATAATGGCAAAAGTTAAAGTATGTGAAACGGTGCTCCGCGATTCTCACCAATCGCTTATCGCAACCAGAATGACCACCGCCGAAATGCTGCCCATTCTCGATAAGATGGATAAGATAGGCTACTATTCCCTTGAGGCATGGGGAGGCGCTACATTCGATGCCTGTCTGCGTTTTTTAAATGAGGACCCTTGGGACCGACTTCGTAAAATCCGCGACAGGGTCAAAAACACAAAACTGCAAATGCTTTTCAGGGGTCAGAACATCCTTGGATATCGCCACTATGCAGACGACGTCGTTGAATATTTCGTCCAAAAATCAATAGCAAACGGCATTGACATAATAAGGATATTTGACGCGCTGAACGACGCCAGAAATTTAAAAACCGCGATCACCGCCACAAAAAAGGAGGGAGGGCATGTTCAGGTCGCCATCTCCTATACAACAGGCCCCTGCTACACTCCCGAGTATTACGTTGATTACACCAAGCGCCTTGTGGATATCGGAGCCGATTCGATATGTATAAAGGATATGGCGGGTTTGCTTAAGCCTTTTGACGCCGAAGTGCTCGTAAAGGCCCTTAAGAGCGAGTTTCCCGATCTGCCCGTCGAGCTTCATACCCATTATACCTCGGGTCTTGCCTCTATGACCGTTCTTAAAGCGGTCGAAGCCGGCTGCGATATAATAGACACTGCGATATCCCCGTTGGCAATGGGCACCTCTCAGCCTCCCACGGAGCCGATTGTTGCCGCCCTTGCGGGGACGCCCTATGATACAGGTCTTGACCTTGCGGCTTTGGATGAGATAAACAAGTACTTTACTCCGCTTCGCGAGAAGTATATAAAGCAGGGACTGCTTGACCCGAAGGTTTTGGGAGTCAACGTAAACGCGCTCCTTTATCAGGTCCCCGGCGGAATGCTTTCAAACCTTATTTCTCAGCTCAAACAGGCCGGCAAATCGGATAAGCTGACAGAGGTTCTTGAGGAAGTGCCGAGAGTGCGCGCCGACGCGGGATACCCGCCTCTTGTAACTCCTTCTTCTCAGATTGTCGGAACACAGGCGGTGTTCAACATCATAAGCGGCGAACGCTATAAAATGGTTACTAAGGAATTCAAAGGCCTTATCAAAGGCGAGTACGGCAGAACTCCCATGCCCATCGATCCTGAATTTGTAAAGAAGATCATAGGCGACGAGGAACCGATCACTTGCCGGCCCGCCGATAATATCGCTCCCGAGCTTGATAAGATACGCGCCGAGGCTGCGGACTATCTCGAACAGGACGAGGACGTCCTTTCCTACGCCCTTTTTGAACAGGTTGCAACAAAGTTCTTTGAAACGCGCCGCGCTCTGAAGCTGGGTATCGATCTTGAAAACGGCGACCCTGTGAATAAGGTGCATCCGGTTTAAACCGATTTATAAATAAAAATAAGGCTCATCCGAAAGGGTGAGCTTTGCTTATTTACCGTGAGGGCTCTCGACCCGCCGGCTTATAAAAAGCTCCCGGACAAAAAAGACGATTCTCACATATGCGCAGATGACGTATCTTGTCTTTTTGCGAACAAAATGCAATATGAATTTATAATTCTTAACAAACACTTGATTTTACATATGAAATGTGGTAATATTAATGTAATAGAAGAAGATACGGTTATCGGGGAGGAAGGCTGCTGCATGAACAAAATGCTTGTGATAGGAAATTCTTATATAGAGATGATACTCAGCGTCGCGTCGCTTCCCGCAGCGGATACCATGCAGATAGAGGAGAAGTACGATCTGAGGCCCGGAGGCAAGGCGTGCAACGCGGCGGTAGTATCGTCAAGACTCGGACTTGACACCGTTCTGTGCAGCACTATCGGAAACGACGGCAACGGTTCGCGGCTTCTTAGTTTTTATAAAAACAACGGTATCGATACAAGGTTTATAAGAAGCGACAAGGATCAAAAGACCGGCATGTCGATACTGATACACGAGACCGATTTTGATTCAAGCAGGCGGATAGTTTATCCGGGAGCGAACAATATAATATCCTTTTCTCAGCTTGAAGACGCTTTTTCCTCGTGTGCGGACGGCGCTTACATTTCACTTGACGTGCCGTTTGATATAATAATAAAGGCGTCGGAGATATGCTACAGAAACGACATACCGCTTTTTATAGAGGCGTCTCCCGCAAAGTCGGGATATAAGCTTGACGAGCTTGTAAATGTCGAGGCCTTTATAATGAACCTTGTCGAAGCCCAGATTTTTTCCGGTATGCGGATATACAACACCGAATTTTGTCTTAGGGCGTGTATGCGGATATCGCAGAAGATCAAGTCAAAGTACTATATTGTACGTATGGGAGACAAGGGAGTTTTCATATACGACGGGAAGTATCACAATGTGGTTATATCGGGGCTCACCGAGGATAGTGAAAGCAATGTCGGGACATATGTGGACGTGGAGAGCGCCACCTTTGCCGCGTCTTATCTTGTCACCTCGGACGTTAACCGCGCCGCGCTTCTTTCCGCAGTGGCGGGGTATATGACAAGAAATGACGAGAACATAAGAATACCGAGCAAAGACCAACTGCAAAGATTTTGCGTCAAGAACAAAGTGAAGTTTTAACAATTAGAGGGCGTTTACAATTAACACGGATGGACAGGTTTGGATTTGGATATGATAAAGCAGGAAGGCTACTATGATTCCGCAAACGGAACGGGCAAGGTAAAATACTATATAAGATTGCCCGAAACGACTCCGCGCGCTATTGTTCAGATAGTGCACGGAATGTGCGAATTTTTTGAAAGATACGACGATCTCTGCTTATATCTTTGTGATAGAGGCTTTATTGTCTGCGGAAACGACCACATAGGACACGGAGCGAGCGTAGAAAGCGACGCCGATTTCGGATTTTTCGCAGAAAATGACGGAGACCGCGTCGTTGTCGCCGACGTTGCAAATCTAAGAGATATGATGAAAAAAAAGTATAAAATGCTGCCGTATGTTATGCTCGGGCACAGTTTTGGCAGTTTTGTGGCGAGAGCTTATGCCGCCTCCAATCCAAACGCGATAGACGCGCTCATTCTCTCGGGTACATCGGGGCAGAAAATGCCCGTTAAAGCCGGAAAGCTTCTTTGCAAGGTAATAAGGTCCCTTAAGGGAAAAAGATACAGAAGTCGTCTTATAAAATCCATGGCTTTCGCGGGATACAACAAGCGTTTCAAAGTCGATCATCCGACGGGCTGCGAATGGGTGACAAGCGACCCTTATGCGCTTAAGGCTTACGCCGAGGATAAACGGTGCACCTTTATATTCACCGTTCAAGCTTTTTACGACATGTTTTCTCTGATTTCCTATATACAGTCCGACAAGTGGTATAACGATTTTCCGCCATCGCTGCCCTTGTTTATCATGGCGGGCGAGAACGATCCCGTGTCAAAGTACACAAACGGCATATTCGAAATGATGAAAGCGCTTAAGGCCAAATACGTCTGCGACATAGAGTATCGGGTATACAAAGGAGAGCGCCACGAGGTGCTGACGGGTCTTTCAAAGTACGAGGCGTTTGAGGACATATACGGTTGGATAGACGAAAGGCTCGAGGATCTTGTTAAAATAAAAACGCTTTCCTCGGGTTTTGAAGCTTTATGAAGCGCATACTCGGTATAGATTATGGGGATGTTAGAACGGGAATAGCGCTGTCCGACCCGACACTGACCGTGGCAAGCGCGTTAAAAGCCATAAAGGCGTATGGTATCGACTCTCTCATTTCTCAGATTATCGAAAAGGCCATCGAGCATGACGTCGGGCTGTTTGTAGTGGGCGACCCTATAAACATGAACGGAAGCATAGGTCAAAGAAGCGAAAAAGTGCGCGAGTTTGCGAAAATATTGCAGGAAAAAAGCGGCATTTCGGTAGTGACGGTAGACGAGAGAATGACCACTATGGAGGCTCACAGATATCTTAACGTTTCAAACACGCGTGGGAAAAAGCGCAAAGACGCCGTCGATTCGCTTTCCGCCGAGATAATCCTTCAGACCTATCTTGACTCTCCGGCGTGCAAAAAAAGCGCGACATGATTTTTTGTCCGCTTTTTTGACTGCCTTTTTTAATCGACTTTGACTTTGAAAGGATTGCATATGAAAAGAAAATACGGACTTGTTCTTGAAGGCGGGGCGCTGAGAGGATTGTTCAGCGCGGGCGTGTTAGATTATTTCATGGAGAAAAACGTGGTTTTTCCCTATGTGGTTGGAGTAAGCGCGGGCGCGTGCAACGCGATAAGCTATATTTCCGGACAAATAGACAGGACAAGGCGCTCAATGATGCACGAGGGCAATGATTCTTATTATGGAAAAACGGCCCTTAAGAGATGCGGCAGGATAATCGATTTGGATCTTGTAATGGAGGAATACCCCTACAAACAGTATCCGTTTGACTTTGCCGCATATTTTTCCTCGGGTATTGAGAGGGAGTATGTTGTGACTAACATGCAAAGCGGCAAGGATGAGTATTTTACCGACCTTCACGACGAAAAAAGGCTGATAAACATAGTAAAGGCATCCTCATCTATGCCTATAGTGTCAAATCCCGTATATATCGGCGGCACGCCGTATCTTGACGGCAGCCTTGCCGAGCCCGTTCCTGTAAAGCGTGCGTTTTTGAAGGGCTGCCAAAAATGCGTCGTGGTGCTGACTAAGCCTGAGGGGTACGGCGCAAAGGATACGCTTAGAAACAATGCTACCATGAGGTTGATATACAGAAAGTATCCCAACCTTCTTGAGACATACAGTATAAGAAAATCGGTCTATCTCAGCCGCATGAAGCTGCTTACCTATCTTGAAAGAGCGGGCATGGCGTACGTGATACGTCCTTCGATTCCCGAGATCGGCAAGCTTGAAGCAGATGAGACAAAACTGAAAGCTTACTATGCGCACGGATATGAAACGGCAAAGCGCAGGTATGAGGACATCATACGCTTTCTCGGAGAAGACAAGGTGGTACGCGATGATCAAGGCGACGAAGCATAAAGTCTCGTATCATGAGACAGATTGTATGAAATGCGTTCACCACTCAAACTATATAAGGTGGTTTGAAGATGCGCGCACCGATTATTTTGAGCAGATAGGACTGCCTTACGACATGATCGAGGCGGACGGTTTCATGGCGCCGGTCGTCAGCGTCACCTGCGAGTACAAGGATATGACCTGTTACGGTGAGAGCGTGTATATCTGTACGACCCTTACGCAGTACAACGGGGTCGGCTTTGTCTTTTGCTATGAAGTGTACGGCGAAAAAGACGGAAGGCTGAAGGCGACGGGACAAACAAAGCTTTGTCTTATCGACAAAGATAAAAATATAGTGAACATAAAAAAACGACTGCCCTCTTATCACGAACGCTTTTGCGCCGCGCTTGGACAATGCGCGCGTATACCGAACGCATAGACGGCTTTCGCTTATAAAGAACTAAGCAGATAAAAGTATATAAGTTTATATATTAAGTTATATAAATGATGGTTTGAGGGTGGCGCTTTTGATTGGATTTTACAACTATACGGTTGTTGCCACATACATAGGTCTTATCTTCGGGGTGTGCGGCATATATTTTGCGTATTGCAGCAATCCTGCATTGGCAGTGCTTTTTCTGATGCTTGCGGGTTTTTGCGATATGTTTGACGGCAAGATCGCGCAGACAAGGAAAAACAGGACCAAGTCCGAAAGACGCTTCGGAGTGCAGATAGATTCGCTCTCCGACGTCGTCTCGTTCGGCGTTCTTCCCGCAATCATACTCATGGTTTGTAAAAAAGGCGGATATTTATGTCCTGTAATCTCGTTTGCCTATGTGCTTGCCTGCGTCATACGGCTTGCATATTTCAATGTTACCGAGGAAGAAAGACAGGATATGGAAAACGGTAGACCGAGAGTCTTTTACCTCGGGCTTCCTGTGACCTCTTCGGCTATTGTTATTCCGATAGTGTTTTGCTTTAAAAATTTGCTCGGCAAAGCCTTCCCATCGGTACTCGGCGTTTGTATGGCGGGTTTAGCCCTGCTTTTTCTGACCCCATTTAAACTCCGTAAGCTTTCATCCCGACTCCTTGTCGCCCTTGCAGTGTTTGGATTTTTTGTGTTTACGTTTATTATTGCCACCCATTTTTTTATGTGAATTGATTTGACAATCGGGGAAAATTGAACTTTCGATATTGCAAAACGCAAATGATACAAAAATAATAAAATTAAGGAGATAAATTATGAAATTTGAAATCGGTTCGATCTACAGCGGATTCAGACTTGATAAAATCACCTTTGTGCGTGAAATTTCGGCAAGCACCTATGAGTTTGAGCATATCAAATCGGGCGCAAAGCTGCTTTATATCGACAGGGACGATGACAATAAGGTCTTTTCCGCCGCTTTTAAGACCCTTCCGGAGGATTCGACGGGAGTATTCCACATACTTGAGCATTCGGTTCTGTGCGGCAGTAAGAAATATCCCGTTAAAGAGCCCTTTGTCGACATGTTAAAAGGCTCAATGCAGACCTTCCTCAACGCACTTACCTTTCCCGATAAAACTATGTATCCCTGCGCCAGCTGCAACGATAAGGATTTTGCAAATTTGATGAGCGTTTATCTTGACGCGGTCTTCGCACCCGCGATTTATGATCACGAGGAGATATTTAAGCAGGAAGGCTGGCATATAGAACTGCTTGACAAAAATGACGAACCTGAGTATAAGGGCGTTGTTTACAATGAAATGAAGGGCTCTTTTTCCTCGGTCGATACTCAGCTTTATAGTCTTACCGACAGTTCTCTTTTCCCCGATACTTTCTATCGCTTCTCTTCGGGCGGCTTCCCGCCGGAGATTATAAATCTTACATACGAGCAATTTATAAACACTCATCGCAAGTATTATCATCCCGAAAACAGCTTTCTTTACCTCTATGGAAATATGGATCTTGAAGAACGTCTTGCTTTTATTGACAGAGAGTATCTGAGCAAATTTGAACGCACGGGAAATAAGATAGAAGTAAAGTTCCAAAAGCCCGTCATAAACAAAGACGTTAAGGGTTATTTTGCAATCGCAGACAACGAAGAGGAAAAGGACAATTATTACACGGCCCTTTCATATGTCGTCGGCGACTACAGCGAAAGAGAAAAACTGCTTGCCCTTGAGATCATCTTTTACGCGCTGACGTCAAATAACAGTTCGCCTTTAAAGAAGCTCTTTATTGATAAGAACATGGCTCAGGATATGTGGGCCTTCACATATGACGGTATAGCCCAGCCTTACGCTATATTCCAACTCCGTAAGACCAATCCCGAGTCGGCGGAAATATTTGAAGAAACTCTTATCTCCGCGCTCAAGGATATCTGCGAAAAGGGAATAGACAAAAAGCTGCTTAAGGCCGCCATAAATCAAATAGAATTTGCACTGAGAGAAGGAAAGCAGGGTGGCACTCCCGCGGGACTTTCCTATGACTTTGACCTTATGGACGGATGGCTTTACGGAGCATCCCCCGATCTCTACCTGCGTTATGAGGACGCGCTCGTCGCAGTCAAACAGGGACTTGACGAGTCAAGCAGGTATTTTGAAAATATAATTGAAACGGTTATACTTAACAGCAACCATATGTCAAAGGTGCTTCTCATTCCCTCTAAAACAAAACAAAAAGAAGACGAGGAAAAGGAAAAGGAGGCCCTTGCAAAATATAAGGCTTCCCTGAACGAGCATCAGCTCGAAAAACTTATTGAGGATACTAAGGCGCTTATTAAATATCAAAGCACGGAAAATACCCCCGAAGAACTGGCTTCAATACCTACGCTCGATCTTTCGGATATCGGTGAGAACAACTTCGATATGCCTAATGAAATAAGCGAAAAGGATGAAATCAAATATCTGTATCACGATATAAATACCAATAAGATAGCCTATGAACGCTGGTACTTTGATATTTCCTGCCTCGATGAGGATGAACTTCAATACGCCTCTCTGCTTTCCTCTATACTAGGCGACCATGGTACGAAAAATTACTCGGATGAAGATATCGTTAGCGAGCAAAAAATCAGACTGGGTGGACTCGGATTCTCTGTTGGCGTTTATTCAAGCGTAAAAAACGCCGATAAGTGCACTCCTACCTTCATAATATATTGCTCGGTCCTTGAAAACAATATAAAAGACTCGGTCGAACTCATTAACGAGATAATAACCACTACAAAGGTCGATAAAGCAAAACTTAAGACCGGACTTGCTCAAATGAGCAGCAATATGAGAAACCATATAATAAGGTCGGGAAGTCAGGTCGCTAAAGACCGGGTATCCGCATACTTCACAAAAAACGGCGCGTATGAAAATATAATCCACGGTATGCGTTACTATGAGTTCGTAAAATCCCTTGTTGATAAGATCGATGACGAGTTCGATGAAATCAACAGCCGCCTTATGTCGGTCGCTTCAAAAATTTTTGTAAAAGGGAAAATGACTATAGGCTATACCGGCTCAAGAGATTCGTTTGAACGGTTTGTCGAACTTTGCAGCAGCGGTGTCGAACTGAAACATGCAATCCGTGAAAAGGCTAAGGAACCGTCTCCCGAATATAAGGGCAATGAAGCAATCTGCGTTCCTTCGGGCGTCAACTACTGCGTGAAGGGAGTAAATTATCTCAAAAACGGTTATAAGTATAATGGTAAAATGAGAGTGCTCGCTAAAATACTCGGCAGCGACTACCTTTGGAACGAAATAAGAGTCAAAGGCGGCGCGTACGGCACCGGATTTAGCGTTTCAGCCTCGGGCTGCGCATGCTTCCATTCTTATCGCGACCCTAATGTCGCAAAGACTCTTGAAAACTTCGATAAGGCCGCAGACTACCTTGCACAGTTTACAAAAACAAATCCCTCAATAATTAAATATATTATTAGTACGGTCGCCGCAATTGATCACCCCATAACTCCAAGGGATATCGGCGGACATATCGAAAATAGCTACTTCACCGATTCGGATGCTGAGTATAAGAAAAAAATCCGCACCGAAGTCATCGAAACTACATCAAAGGATATTGAAAACTTCGCAGACCTTGTTCGTCTTATCGCTAAAGAAAATTATGTTTGCACCGTGGGAAGCCGAAGCAAAATCGAAGAAGCAGGAGATGTTTTTGACTTGGTCGAGGATCTTTGATGAGAATCTTTGATGAGAATCTTTTGATACTCTGATATCCGCTGTTAATGGGACGTTTCGCGCCTGCGGGCGCGACGGGGCTCTGCCCTCGACCCGCCGGCTTTTGAAAAGCCGGGGAAACTTAATAAAGAAACCGTAGTGCGGCGCGGCGGGCCTTGCGGGGTTTTGCCCCGCAAGGTCAGGGCAGGAGGGTACGGCGACTCGGTGAAAGCTTGCTTTCCCCCCCGACGCCGTACCCTTTCTGCCCTGACTCTGCACGCCCGAAGGGCGGCAGAGCATTCGCCGCGCTAATGAAGATTCTGCTCTAAAGCTTATAAAGCAAAGGAGCCGCACAAACGCGGCCGTCTTAGCAGTTTTAAAAGTTTTTGAAGGGGTTCGGGGAGGCTTTTTTCAAAAAGCTCCCCGATAAAAAGCAAGGAGGTCGCACAAACGCGGCCGTCTTAGCAGTTTTAAAGTTTTTGAAGGGGCTCGGGGAGGCTTTTTTTCAAAAAGCTCCCCGAAAGCCGGAAAGTTATTTTCTTAAAAATTATGTGCAGTAAGGGATATTATGAGGTTCAAGTTATCCGGCTGCACGTTTGTGTTATAGGCGGCCTTATTATGGCGGATTCTGCCGCATTTGAGGCATTTATGTACAATGACGTAATTTTTTTTTGCATCGGGGAAAGCGCCGATCGGTTCCATAAGGCCGAGGCAGGTATTAGCGCGGTCGCCCGGATTTACATCGACGTGAAGGGAGTAAAGGCAAAACGGGCAGTGATTGCGTGAGGAGCTAACGAGAGGGAAAACCTTTTTGTGGCAATTGAGGCAAACGAATCCCGAATCGTTTTTTAAAAATCTTTTTGTTTCCATACAAGCGATACCTTTGACTTTAGAAGAAAAAATTACATTTTACAGAATTAATAAATAAGCGTTTATTCAGCAAAACTATATGTAAAGCCGATGACATATTTTCGGCCATGAAAGGATTTAAAAAATGAAAACAAACAAAATCGTATATATAGTTTTGTGCGTATGTCTGATTGCTCTTACGGCGTTTTCGGCATTTGCAGACAGTCCTGCAGGAAACGGCGCAGGCAGCTCAAACGGAGGAGTTATCGGGGACATATACAATGACGTTTCAAACGGTATTGACGATATACTCGGAGGCAATGACAACCAAGGAGGCGACCGTGCAAGAGCAAACGACGGCGGAATGAACGACGGCGGAGCAAACAACGACGGCGGAATGAACAATGGCGGTGCAAACGACGGCGGAATGAACAACGGCGGAGTGAACAACGGCGCGTTAAATAACGGCGGAGCGAACGGCAACTCGTCAAATAACGGCGGAGCGAACAACGGCGGAGCCGATGGAGGCAACGCGGACAGAGACGTTGCAAAGAACGACGTAGGCGGAAACCTCAACGGTGACAATAACGGCGTGATAAGCGACAACAATCAAAACAGCAGAGCCGGGGCCGAGGACGGATTCAATTATATGGGTCTTATAGTAGGCCTTCTTATAGCGGTTGCAGTGGTTGCGCTTCTTGTTTGGCTTATGATGAGAAAGCCGCAGAGCAGCAAGCGCTCATAGCACTCATAAACACTCATAAAAATAAAGAAAGCAGGCGATCGGGACTGCCGCGTATAAAATAAGCGGCAAGTCCCTTTTTCAATTTTTCAATAAATATATAAGTTATTTTACCTGTTTTTTATTTGGCGGCCTTCGCTCTTAAGGACAGCAATAAGTTTTTTAGGTGAAAGGGGAACGCCCTTATAGAATATAAGTGTCTTGTAGAGTTTGGAGGCAAGCAGCAAAATTAGTAGGGCAAAGATGAGGGTGACGCCGAGGCTGAGCAGAGAAAGTGCAAAGCTCAGTTTTCCCGAGATGAGCAGACCGGGGTTTATCAGCATTCCCGTAAAAGGCAGTATTGATATCCATACGGGAACAGCTTCGCCGGGCATAATACGGGAAAGAGTTATAAAGAAGGAAACGAGCAGTACTATGACGAAAATACTGTTAGTTGAGGAAAGGTCCTCGCTTTTACTTGCGAGCGCGCCCGATATTGCCGCAAGAGAGCAGTACATGATAAATCCGAGGACGACGTTTAGAATTGTGAAAATTATCTCTCCTGCCGTGAATAATTCAAAAAGTTCTCCGAGGTTGTCAAGCAGCGTCACGGCAAGCATAGTTGTACCGGGGCATATGACTTTTGCGGCCAAAGCGCCGACTATAAAGCTCAAAATGAGGGTAACGCACCATAGAAGCATCTGCAAAATACCGGCCAAAGCTATTGAAAATATCTTGCCGAATATGATGTTTTGCGGGGTTGTTGAGACAAGCAGCGCTTCGGAGAGTTTGGAGCTTTTTTCGCTTACAACGCTGGCTGCGACTCCCTGTCCGTAGAAAATTATCATAAAATACAAAAGCATTATGATAACAAACATAAGTACAAAGGAGAGAATGGTTTTAGCCGCTTCATTTTCGTTTTCGTCCTCATCTTGAGGATCGGCGGTGCTCACTGTCGGGCGAGTGCTCAGAATATCGTTTGGAAGGCCCAACTTGTTTGAAATTACGGCGCTCCAGTTATCGCTCAGATACACGGTAAAGTTTTGAGCGTTTTCATAGGTGATACTTGAGTTGTCGGGGATAAGAGAAACAATTTCAAATGAAGCCTCATTTTCGGTAATACTAATCACAATGGCGTCCGATTGGTTTTCAGCCGATTTCACAGCTTCTTCAACAGTCGCACTTTGAATATAGTTAATACCGTTAAAGCTCTCGTTTTCAGGAAGCAGCGAAAGGTTGCAGGCGGGGCCGTCTGTGAGGTCGGCGACATATACGGTTTTTATTTCATTTGCCGATTCGTTTTCTTCTTTTTCGGCAAGCGCGATAAAAGATATAATGGAAAAAGGAAGGATAAGGCAGGCAAGTGCCACAACGACTGTGCTGACAATAAAACTTTTCAGCTTTACATGCTGCTTTAGGGTAAACCAAAAAACGTGTTTCATTTTGCGTTTACCCCCTTTCTTTTGAAAGTGCGTATTATATCGATGAATTTTAGTTTCGAGCCGTTATAAACTATCAGATACCTGTACACCG
Source organism: uncultured Clostridia bacterium (assembly GCA_947588825.1). Lineage (GTDB taxonomy): Bacteria > Bacillota > Clostridia > Oscillospirales > CAG-272 > CAKSQF01. The sequence goes on along the minus strand of CANPZU010000013.1, from coordinate 42,989 downwards.
AGGCGCCGAAATATATAAGAGCAAGATCGAGCAACGCCTGAATAATCCAGGAAGCGATAAGCACGGGCAGAGTGATTACGCCCATAACGTACATCGGAAGCGCGCAGAAAGCGGAGATGAAGGGTATGAGCGCGTACACCGACGCGAAGGTTCCGCCCACTATCGGGGTAACTATAGAAGAAATAATGTAAAGGGTGATAAAGGGCAGCACCACAGACATACTCGCGCTTTCGATGTCGTCCGATGACGAGCAGCCGGCACCGGTGATTGCCGAAATCGCAGCGAATGTAAAAAACGCAAGGATAAGTGATACAAGCGCGGCAAAGGCGGTAAACGGAGTCAGATTAAGAGAGGAGAAAAAGCCTGTGAGCAATTGGTCGATTGATGAGGACTCGCCTTTTCCGGCGATAAAATACGAACATACAAACGCCGCGGCGATACCCAAGGTCATAATAAACGCGTAGGCCATTACGGCAAGAACCTTTCCCGCCACCGTAGCAAGGGGGCGAACTGATACCATCAGTGTTTCTACCACTTTTGACGACTTTTCTTCGATGACGGATTTGATGATATATGCGGAAGTTAACAGGGTGAGGAGCATGAGTACTATTGAGTACAGATACTGTATTGTAAAGTTTGCCATCATACTTTCCTCTTGCCCGGAGTCAAGATAATCGCTCTCATAGTACACGTTTGACCTTATCGGCTTTGTGAGTTTTGTTATCGAGTTTGCATCCGCTCCGCTGCGGAGAAGGTATTCGGTGTAAAGATACTGCGAAATACGGGGTTGAACTGCCGATAAAAGATCGTTTGAGTTTTGAACGCCGTTAAAATATATCATGCACGAAGGAATCGAACCCTCTTCAGACGGCGAGAAAACCAAGAGCATTGAGCCGCTTTCGGTTGCCTCGTCGAATCGGTTGAGTTCAAAGTCGGCCTTATTTATTTTTTCGATGCCGTCAAAACCGAAATGTGTGAGCAGCTCGGGAGTCAGTGCAAGTTCGGTTTGGTCTATATAGTAGATCCTTTTAACATTAGAGAAGTCTGTATTGTCAGTGTAAGTGTTTTGCGGCATTTCCTGCGTATCAAACATAGATATTATCGGGAAGGAAAGCAGCGCGACAAGCATCATAAAAATCAGGGAGAATATATTTGCCTTGTTTTTTAAGAGCTGTTTTGCGGTAAATTTAAAGACCTTGCCGGTCCCGTCAAAGGCGCCCTTCATTGTTCGTTTCCCACCTTTGACACAAATATTTCATGCAGAGAGGGCTCCTTCAGGTCGAACTTTATGATCGGCACCTGTGCAAAAATGAGATCGGAAAGGAGAGCGTTTGCCTGCTCGCTGCCGCTGACTTTGAGTTCATACTCATATTCCTTTTCAGAGATAACGGAAACGCCCTCCTTGGCGATTATATCATTTATATTCTTTTCTACTTTGAGTGAGAGGCGTGTTCTGCCAAGCTGCTTTTTTATCTCATTGAGGTTGCCCTGAAGAACTATTCGGCTTTTGTCAAGTATTACGATGTCGGTGCAAAACTCCTCGACCGTGGGCATTTGATGACTTGACATGATAATGTATTTTCCCTTATTTATTTCTTGTCTTATGATGTTTTTGAAAAGATCGGTGTTGACCGGGTCAAGACCCGACATCGGTTCGTCGAGTATCAAAAGCTCGGGATCGGAGAGCAGGGCGATCATAAACTGTATTTTTTGCTGATTTCCCTTTGAGAGCTGATCGGGTCTTTTCGGTTTTATTTTTTTAACCGTTTTTCCGCTTGAGCTGTATGCGTTTTGCGGGAAGATATACTCCTGCACTTCGAGCGTATTTGCAAGCTCCTTTATACGTTTAAGGGCGGTATTTTTGTCTACCTTGCGAAGAGCGGCAAAGTAAAGCAGCTGATCAAGAATTGGATACTTGGGGTAAAGTCCCCTTTCCTCCGCAAGATACCCTACATTGCACGTTTTGATATCAAGCTCATGTCCTTTCCACACAACCTCTCCCGAGTCCTTGCTGAGCATTCCCAAAATCATGCGCAAAGCGGTGGTTTTTCCCGCTCCGTTTGTTCCGAGAACTGCGTATACTCCCGGCTCTTCCATTGAAAAGCTGAGGTTTTGCAGGGCGGGCTTGTCGCCGTATTTTTTTGAAAGATCTTTTACTACCAAACTCATAGTCTTTGTCCTTACTTTCTTAGGCATTTGTAACAGGCAAAATTATCGCCTGTACTTATTTATTTATTAAACGCTCAATGTGCAGTATTTTCGCATAAAAAGGGTGAATTTTTCATCAGTATTCGATTGGACCGAGGTTTTCGTCTTCGTCCGCCGTGGACTGCGCTCTTTCCATAAGCCTTGCGTTGAACTCTTCGGCGGTGTTGAAGCCCATCTTTTTTTGACGGTGATTCATTGCGGCGATCTCCATGATTACCGCGAGATTTCGTCCGTGATGAACCGGTATGGTATACTGTGGTACGTTTATCCCCATAATGTCGGTGTACTGCTCTTCGAGTCCGAGACGGTCGTAGCTCTTGTAAACCTCCCAAGGTTCGAGGTTTACCACAAAATCTATTTTTTCGCTCAGCTTGACGGCGCCCATACCGAAGATACGGTGCACGTCGACGATACCGATACCGCGCAGCTCCACATAGTGCCGCAGCAGCTCGGGGGCGCTGCCCACAAGTATGCGGGAGGATATTTTTCTTATTTCCACCACGTCGTCGGCAATCAGTCGGTGACCTCTTTTTACAAGCTCTATGGCGGTCTCCGATTTACCAACTCCGCTGTCGCCCGTGATCAGGGCGCCCTCGCCGTATATTTCAACAAACACCCCGTGACGGGTGATTCTCGGCGCAAGGCAGTTGTTGAGATATGAGATGAGAGAGGCCATAAATTCCGAGGTTTGGGTCGGCGTGCGCAGAAGCGGTACTCCGAACTGTTTTGCGGTGTCTATGTATTTGTCGGTTACCGTAAGGTTTCTTGTTATTATCACCGCCACGGGTCTTTTTGACATTAAGTTGAAAAGAGTTCGGTACTGCTCTTCTTCGTTGAGCGCGTTGAGCCAGGTGCATTCCACCTTACCGAGTATTTCGATGCGAAGCGGGTCAAAAAGCTCGAAGTATCCGATAAGAGAAAGTCCGGGGCGGTTTACCTCCATGCTGTATATTTTGACGTCCGTCTCAAAATCATACAGCTTTTCAAGCTTGAACGCGGTTATGACCGACTGAAGACTGACATGATACTGACGTTGAGATTTACTCATAAGTATACGCTCCTTGAAAGACGTTAAAACATTATTTTTATGTTTATATGATAATACAATCTTTACATCTTGTCAATAGTCGGATCGAAAAACTAAATTTTTTGAAAATAGGTATTGACAAAGCCATTCTATTGTGTTATACTTGGTATTGCCTTTAAAAAAGGGCCATTAGCTCAGTTGGTTAGAGCTACCGGCTCATAACCGGTCGGTCCGGGGTTCGAGTCCCTGATGGCCCACCAAAATCGCGCCATCCAACGCGATTTTATTTTTGTGTAAATTGCTTTTTATAGATGAGATAGATGTGAGAGTTCGCGTATAGCGAAAAAAATCGGAGGAAATAAAATGGCACTTGAAATAGTATTGGGAGTGATAATCATACTTGCCGCCGTCGTACTTACTGCCGCGGTTCTCTTGCAAAGCAGCAAGAATGACCGTCTTTCGGGCGTTATCGCGGGCGGCGCCGAGACGTTTTTCGGAAAATCAAAGGGAAAAGACGCGGACAAAAAGCTAAACAGACTTACAATTATTCTTTCTATTGTTTTCGTGGTCCTCATTCTTGTTATGTTCGTATTTCAGGTCGGTACCGGACGTCCGAATTACAATGATGACGCGCTCGATGATCCCGGCGCGAAAACCACTGCCGTAACGACTACGACCGGTTCGTCTTCCTCAACAACTACCGCAAAAGATGCGGCCACAACGTCAGGCTCCGCTCAGACCGAGCCCGAGACGGCCGAATAGCATTACATTACATACAGCCAAAATCATAAACTGTCGGAGTAATAACTTCGGCAGTTTTTTATATTGAAAAAAGCGCTTGACAAGTTCGGGTTTGAATGGTAGAATATAATCGGAAAATTACGATTGAAAGGATGAGCCCTTTTATGGACCCTTCGATGCTCGGCAGCCTTGAGCTCGCATATCTCGGAGACGCCGTCATTGAGCTTATGGTCAGAGAACGCCTCGTCTCTCAGAGCATTGCGGGAGTGGGAAAGCTAAACGAGCTTTCAAGAAAATATGTCAAAGCCTCAAATCAGTCGCAAGCCATTCAAAATATCCTGCCTCTGCTCAGCGAAAAGGAATCGGATGTATACAGACGAGCGCGAAACAACAGTAAAATATCCTCTCCCAAAAGTGCCACCACAGCCGAGTATAGAAGCGCGACCGGCCTTGAGGCTCTTTTTGCCTACCTTTATTTGAGCGGTCAGACAAAACGTCTTAATAACCTTTTTGAAATAGCCTATAAGGACGTATTGCAAAACGAAAAAATTCAGAATCAAGGATAAATCAAAAAGTAAACAGGCAAAAACAAAATGCCAAAGATTAAAATCTATGCATCGTTTTTCGTTATTGGTCAAGCTGCCGTACAAACGGCATAATTATAATTTATATATTAAATTTCAGCCGTGACAACGGCAGAACGGAGTTACTATGTATTATTTTGGAATTGATTTGGGAGGTACTAACATTGCCGCGGGGATCGTTGACGAAGATCTTAAACTTATCGCAAAGGCAAGCACTCCTACCCTTGTTGGAAGACCGACGGACGAGATAGTAAGCGATATGGCAAATCTGTGCAAAAAACTGGCTTGCGAAAACAACATTCCGCTTGAAGAGGTCGACGCCTGCGGCATTGCTTCTCCCGGCACTGCCAACAGTGAAACGGGTATTGTCGAGTTTTCCAACAATATCCCGATGCTTAATTACCCCATGGTGGATAAAATCAAAGAACGGCTCGGTATTGATAAGGTCTATCTTGACAACGACGCAAACGCCGCCGCTTTGGGCGAGGTCCTTGCGGGGTCGGCAAAAGGCGCAAAATCCGCCGTAATGATTACGCTTGGAACCGGCGTCGGAGGGGGAATCGTTATAGACGGCAAGATATACTCCGGATTCAATCATGCCGGCGCGGAAATCGGACATATAGTTATAGAAACTGACGGACGTCCGTGCACCTGCGGCAGAAAGGGCTGCTGGGAAGCGTACAGCAGCGCGACAGGCCTTATAAAAATGACCAAGGAAAAAATGGAGCAAACTAAGGATACAGTGCTTTGGGAGCTTTGCGAAAGCACCGAAAAAGTCAGCGGAAAGTCAGCCTTTTTAGCGATGAAAAAGTATCACGACAAGGCGGCCACCGAGGTATGTGAAATGTACATAAAATACTTGGCGACCGGAGTTACAAATATAATGAATATCTTCCAGCCCGAGGTCATTTGCATTGGCGGCGGCGTCTGCAACGAGGGAGAACCGCTGTTTGCTCCTCTGCGCGAACAGGTTTACAGAGACGATTTTGCTCGGAACAGCAAAAAGCACCCGAAAATCGTGCGCGCCACTCTCGGCAACGACGCCGGTATAATAGGCGGCGCTGCGCTCTGCATAGGTAAATAAGAACTGTCTCATATCGAAATATAGAAATACCGAAATATCGAAAGGATTTTATTATGATAAATGTTGCACTTATGGGCGCGTGGCATGTTCACGCGGGCGAGTACGCGAGCCGAATCAACAGAAATCCCGACAGTAAAATAGTTTCGGTTTGGGATGACAATACGGCGCGCGGAACAGATATGGCTAAAAGACTCAAAGTTCCGTTTATTCCAAACTGCGAGGACGTCTTCTCGGACGCTTCGGTCGACGCCGTGGTTATAACCTCGTCAACTAATATGCACAGAGAACTGATGGTAAAGGCCGCCGAAGCGGGAAAACATATCTATACCGAAAAGGTGCTCGCACTTACTAACGAGGATGCTGAGGCAATCGCCGAGGCGGTTAAGAAAAGCAACGTCCATTTTACCATCTCTTTTCCGCATGAAAGAGAAAAAGCTTTTGTCTTTGCTAAAAATCTTATAGAGAACGGCACTTTGGGTAAGATTAGCTGCGCGAAATTCCGTAAAGCCCACACCGGATCGGTCGATAATTGGCTGCCCGCCCATTTCTACAATAAAGAGGAATGCGGAGGCGGCGCCATGGTCGATCTCGGCGCCCATCCCATGTATATGCTCGCCTGGCTGCTCGGTGAACCCGTCAGCGTTTTCTCCTGCTTTACCGAAATGTCGGGCAGAGGCGTAGAAGATAACGCCATCTCACTTATCGAGTTTTCAAACGGCACTATAGGAGTAAGCGAAACCGGCTTTATGTCTTGGGGCGATCCCCTTACCCTTGAGGTGAGCGGCAGCGACGGGTACCTCATAATTCAGGATTCTCAAGTTAAGTATCATACAAGAAATTCAGGCGGCTGGATTATCCCCGACCTGCCGCATGACCTGCCTCACCCGATCGATTACTTTGTGGCAAGTATCGTTAATAATACCGAAAATAAAATGTTCTCAATCGATGAAGCGCTTGTTCTTACACGACTTATGAGCGCGGCATATAAATCAAGCGTAAGCGGCGAGAAAATCATCGTCTGAATAAATAAATAATCGTTATAATCATAATCGATAATCGTTAATTCATTGTTGGCGGGACTGTTGTTGACAGCTCCCGCCTTCCTTTTCTAAGGCAGTTTTTTGAAAAAAGCCTTCCCGAACCCCTTCAAAAGTTTTTAAACCGGCAGGACGGCGCGTTTGCGTAATTTAAGCCTTAGCGCATGGTTTGCCGCGCCGCGGACGGTGAAATACCTTTTACAAAAGAAAGTATCTCGGGCAATTAGAGCAAAAAGCCCGTGTTTTGTGCAGGGTGCATAAATTTACGTTTGAATTTTTGTTACACATCAATAAACATGACAAAAAGCACTTGCAAATGTCAAAGTTTTGCTGTATACTATATTTATGGCCTGAAAATAGCGTTGCAAAACGTTCCTGAGGGCGAGTTGCAAGAATTTTAATGCGTTGCATTTAAAAAGATAAAACATTTGAAAAGAGGAAAAATCAATGGCAGAATTTAACACAAAACAAATCCGCAACATATGTCTTTTAGGTCACGGAAGCTCGGGAAAAACATCCCTTGCCGAGGCTATGCTGTATCTCGCAAAATGCAGTGACAGGCTCGGAAAACCGGGGGACGGCAACACGGTAAGCGACTTTGATCCTGAGGAGATAAAGAGAAAATTTTCGATTTATACATCTGTTATGAACGTGGTATGGGGAGATTCAAAGATAAATGTTTTGGACACTCCCGGGTTTCTTGATTTTTCCGGAGAGGTTTTTTCTGCCCTGAGAGTGGCGGACAGTGCGATCATCATGGTCGACGCAAAGTCGGGCATAGAGGTCGGAACGGAGATGGCATGGGACAATGCAACCCGTGCGAAGATTCCCACGGCATTTTTTATAAACAAGTGCGACGATCCCGAGGCACATTTCAGTCAGAATCTTGACGCGCTTGCCGACGCTTTCGGAAAGTCGGTTTGCCCGGTAATTATACCGGCCTCTCATTCGGGCGCGTTTATAAACCTTATCGACATGAAGAAGTACGTATATGACGAAAAGGGCAACCACACCGAGGGAGACATCAATCCCGAGTACATGCCGAAGGTGGAAAAATACCGTGAGAGACTTTTTGAGGCAATTGCCGTAACGGACGAGGATCTCATGATGAAATTCCTTGAAGGCGAAGAAATAACGAGAGAGGAAGCCTCGGTTGCGCTTCACGAGGGTATTATCAGCGGAGAGATAACGCCTGTTTTCAGCGGCAGTGCTCTTAAGATGTGGGGAGTCGACATTTTTATGGACATAATAAAGGATTCGTATCCCCGCCACACTGCCAAGAAGGTTGAAAAGGTGGTTAATTCAAACAAAGAGATAGTTGATATGCCCATTGAAACAGAGGGCGCTCCTTCGGTATTCGTTTTCAAGACCACCATCGATCAATTTGGAAGGACCAGTTATTTTAAAGTAATGCAGGGCAAACTCACAAGCGGCGTCACTCTGAAAAACACGGTTACGGGCGCAAGCGAGAAATTTGCGCGTTTTTCGACGGTTCGCGGCAAAAAGACTACCGATGTGGACGTACTTAATTGCGGAGACATAGGAGCCATTACAAAGCTTACCGATACCAACACAAACGACACTCTCACGCTGTCCGATTCGGATATAAGATATGCTCCCATAATATTCCCCGAGCCTTTTTACACCATGGCTATTATTCCCAAGGCTAAAGGCGAGGAGGACAAGATAGCGCAGGGAATTTCCAAGTTTCTTGACGAGGACAAGACTCTTCGCTTTGCCAACAATCCCGAGACGAAGCAGCTTTTGATATCTGGAATGGGCGACATGCAGATAGATGTGGTTTTGTCCAAGATGAAGGCGAGAAACGGAATAAGCGTTGATCTTGCCTCACCCAAGATAGAATACAGAGAGACGATCAAGAAGAGAGTACAGTGCGAAGGAAAGCACAAGAAGCAGTCAGGCGGACACGGTCAATACGGTCACGTCAAGATTACATTTTCGCCCGGAAGCGAGGAGGGGCTCACATTCACAACGAGCGTTGTAGGCGGAAGCGTTCCGAAGAACTATTTTCCCGCAGTTGAAAAGGGACTTCAGGAGGCTATGCAGAAGGGAGTGCTTGCCGGTTATCCTGTGGTCAATCTTGCGGCGGATTTGTATGACGGTTCGTATCACGAAGTCGACTCAAACGAGCTTTCATTTAAAATGGCGGCGCTGCTTGCCTACAAAGCGGGTCTTCCTCAGGCGTCACCCGTTCTTCTTGAGCCTGTTGGAACGCTTAAGGTTACCGTTCCTGAATCGATGGTCGGTGACGTTATGGGCGACATAAACAGCAAAAGGCGCGGAAGCGTTATGGGCATGTCAACAAGCGGCGATAAAAAGGGATACACCGTGGTCGAGGCTGAGGTGCCAAAGGCGGAAATGACCGACTATTCGATCTCTCTTCGCGCGATGACTCAAGGCAGGGGAACATACACATATCGTGTTGAAAGATACTCCGAGGTGCCTGGAAATATTGCCGCAAAAATTATAGAAAAGGCCAAAAACGAGGAAGATTGACAGCTATAAGCTATAACCCTTTCCCGTATTTGCGCATTGCGATAAACGATAAACGTAATAATAATAATAATAACAGCGCGTCGGCATGGAAAGCAAGCCTTTCCATGCCGACGCGCTGTTATGTTGTGAAGATGATATGATAAGGTAAAAAAGAGGTCAAGCGCGAGTTGAAAGCAGATAATTAGGTCAAGGGCATTTATTTAGTGAGCGAAACAAGAGTTGCTTCATTTGAGGCTTCGTCATACCGCCACAGACACAGTTCTTCTTTTTCTACATACCAAAGACTGTCGGCGGCGACGTTCAAATTGTTGTTCATTGCCGGGGAAAGCTCGTTTCTTATCTGATTAGCGTTAAGAGGGCTCTCTTCTCTGAACACATCGACATACGGCACGTCGTCCCTGAGCCCTTCAATGAAGAAGTTTGAAAGATAAGTGCCATAGCGCCCGTCGTACCACACGCATATCGGAGACGCGTGCGACGCCTCCCGAATCTCGCCTGAAAAGAAGCAGTTTACAATGACCGAATCGGGCTGATTGGAGGCGGCGATACCTCCCGAGTTATCGCCGGATATCAAGCTCATATAAGATATACAGTTGACTATGGCACCGCCGCTTCTCACCGAGCGTGCAATTCCCGCGGCGTTTCCGCTGTTTTCAATGTTTCCTTTTGTTATGAGGTTTATGACGGTTCCGCTTACATACGGAAAGACACAACCGTCCAAACCGCGTATTGAGACTTTTATTGAATAACCGTTTCCGTTGTAGATTCCCGCAAACAGGGCGCTCGAGCCCGCGCCGACGTATCCCGTTATGTCCGTCATATCTATATTTGCGGTTTGCAGAAAGTACATGTCGGCAAAATTTTCGCCGGATAGCAGGCAAGAGGTAAATAAGTAAAAGTCCTGTGCGCTTGAAATTATGTAGGGACTTTCCTTAGTCCCTTCGCCATTAAAAGCGTCTCCCATATCCGCGGTATAGGACGCATCCTTAAAATATGAGTCGAGCCAGGCAATGCGCTTTGTCATAAATTCTGAAAAGTAGCTGTAATGTTCTTTATATGTGGTGAACTGTCTTACATAGGTTTCGCGGTTGATCCTGTATCCGAATATCTTCCACTTTTCAAAGTTGCGGCAATAGGAGTTGTAACCCTTTTCCGCAGTTTCGATAATCATCTCAGGTACAGAATCTATTTGCGTCTTCAGGTCATTCCATTTTTGCAGGACAAGCTTTTTAAACCAGGCGTGTTCGAGAAGCTGCGAGTACCAAGGCTGAGTGTACCCGCCTCTTATTCCCGTGTAATCGTCGACTCCCTCGTCGGCGTTTCCGGCGCACTGGTCAAAATCCCAAACGGGTCCTATTTTGAGTTTTCCGCCTATATCCATAGACATGTAGAAATTGTCGTGCCCTGTGTCGAGATTTTTGAAAAGCTCCTGAACGATATACGACTCTATAAGAGAGTCGAGGTCGATAAGCTCTCTCACCCTGTTTTCGTTTCCGCTTTTGAGCGTTTGCCAGCAGTCGTAAATTTTATCGTAAATATACTGACGCTGTTGTTCGGCCAGATTGGGGTCATCTGAAAAATCGCTTTTTGTCTCGTATTTATAACCGTCAATCTCAAAGGAGCCGAAGGCGCCCATGTCGGTGTAGTTTGAATACATCACGAGAAAACCGATTTCCGGAGAGCTTAGATCCTCGCTGACGTTTATTTTGTTTTTATTGACCTCTACCTGTTCGCAAAGCAAATACACCCCGTTATATTCTCCGTTTAAAAAAACTTCGACGCTCTGCACATGCGGCTGCCAAAGGATATCGGGCATCATTGAGGCAAACGTGTAGACAATGTTGTTTCGCAGCAGCGATTGATCGCAGTGGTCGGCAAGCAGCACCCAGTCGTTTGACTTTCCCTCACCGACTCCGCACAGCTTTTGCTGTTTTGAGAGCTTTATGCGGTAAGGGCGTTTGTTGTACATGGGATCACTGTTAAAGGTACTGCCCCATGTGTAATTGCCTCTTCCTCTTATTTGCATATCAAGGTTTTCTATATGATACTTCTCGTCGGTATTGAGCACCGATATTTTACCTTTTATATAAGTGTCCTTTGAGACTATCTGCGCTCCCTGATTTGTGGTTATCCAAATTATCGGGAGCTCGTTGGGCATTATCGTAAAATGTGCGACCAGCTTTGTGTCGGCGGAGGGAGAATCATTTTCTCTTGTAGGCGATGTGACGCCGTCGCTCCAGTGTGAAAATGCGTAGCCCAGGTTGGCGATTGCCGTAACCTTGCTGGTGGCGCTTTTTTTATAGCTTATTGTTTGAGAAAGCTCTCCCTCCACATATCCGTACTTTGCCGATTCGGATGAATATGTGACATTTATTTTGGTTCCTTCTTTTACAGACTCTTCGCCGCTGTCGCCATTGCTTTTGCAGGAAATGAGAGAAAAAAGAACAATGACAAAAAGCGCCGCCAATGCGAAAATTTTTATCGCTGCTTTCATCACAAACTACTCCTTGACTTGTTTTTCGGCTTTTTTGAAGTTGTTATATCTATTCTTAGGCACAGGTAGGTGTGTGCGGATGCGTTCTCAATTTTGGCTTGTCATAAGGAGCTTTCCCGAGGCAAGCCGCCACGGACAAAGCTTGGAGATATCGATCTGACAGCGGCTTGCGGCTTGCTTTGCGCCTTCGTTCATCATCTTAACTGTCTCGTTTGAAATTTCGCTTATGGCGAATTCGCTTTGTCCGTTGTCGACGTACTCGGTGGTATTGCTCACGGGAATGAGGTACACGTTGCCAAAAAAGTCGCCGGGACGGTCGGAGTACCAGACATTTATAGGTCCCGTCATTTCATACGAGTACAGGCTTCCCCCGAAAAAGCAGTTCGCTATCACAGCTCCTGCCTGATTGGATGCGGTAATGCCTCCCGCGTTGCCGTAATAGGAGGTGATATCGACGTACGACGCGCAGTTGATAATCGCTCCGTCGCTGCGAACCGAACGCGCGATCCCTGCCGACATCTCGCTGTTGCTTATCGTACCCGTTGTTATCACATTTATGAGCGTTCCGCTCACGTATGGGAAAACGCTGTTGTCGTTTCCGTCTATATTTACGTTAATTGTATATCCGTTGCCGTTGTAAAAGCCGGCAAACGTTGCGCTCGAACCCGCGCCGTTGTACGCGCTCACACCCGCAAGGTCTATATTGTTTGTCTGAATAAAGAATTTATCCTTAAATGTCTGCGAACTGAGCATACAGAGGGTAAAGTTCAAAAAGTCCTCGGCGGAGGTTATTCTGTAAGGATCGGCCATGGTCCCGGAGCCCGAAAGGGTGAGCTTGCCGTCAAAGGCGAATTCAATGCCGTTCCAATATCCGTCAAGCCATTCTATCCTCTCCCGCATGAAATTTGCAAAATACTCATAATGCTCTTTATAGCTTGTCAATTGCCTCACATAGGTCTCGCGGTTTATTTTGTAACCGAAAATACGCCATTTTTCAAAGTTTCTGCAATACGAGTTATATCCGCTGTTTGCGGTCGTGACAATAAGAGAGGGAATGCCGTCAACAGACTCCTTAAGATTGTTCCACCTTTGGCTCAGCATTTTTCTGAACCATCCGCATTTGAGCAGGGCAAAGTACCACGGTTGAGTGTTTCCTCCCCGTATTCCTTGCGGATTGTCGACTCCCTCGTCGGCGTTTCCGGCGCACTGGTCAAATTCCCAAACCGGACCAAAGCACAGTTTGCCGCCAAGGTTCTTGTACATATAGAAATTATCCCAGCCCGTGTCGAGATTCTTGAACAACTCATGAATAATATAGGTGTCGATTACGGTATCGATATCCATAAGCGCTTCCACGCGGCTTTGTGAAGAGCTTTGCACTGCGTCCCAGCAATCCTGAACGCAGTTTATTATATAACTTTTCTGTTGACTTGCAAGTAACGTGCCAAAGGAAAGGTCGCTTTTTATCTCATATGAATTGCCGCCGACCGAAAAGCCTTCCTCGCTCCAAATATTTGCGTATCCCGTGTACATTACAAGAAAAGCCACCTCGCCGGAGGTCAGATCCTCGCTTATGTTTACCTTGTTGCTGTTGACATCCACCTGTTCGGTCAGAAGGTAGACTCCGCGGTATTCGCCGTTGAGAAATACCTCGACGCTTTGGACCGAAGGCTGCCAGTATATGGCGGGCATGGATTTTGCAAAGGTGTAGACGATGTTGTTTCGCAGCAGCGATTGATCGCAGTGATCGGCGAGCAGTACCCAGTTTTTCGACTTTCCCTTCCCGACTCCGCACAGCTTTTGCTGCTCTGAAAGCTTTATGCGGTAGGGACGCTTGTTGTACATGGGGTCGCCGTTGAAGGTGCTGTCCCAGGTGTAGTTGCCTCTTCCTCTTATCTGCATTTCAAGGCGGTCAAGCAGGTATTTTTCCTCGGTGTTGAGTACCGATATGTGACCGTCGATATAATATTCTTTTGACTGCACGTCGCCGCCTGTCGAGGTATCCAGCATGATTATCGGGAGCTCGCGGGCGTCAACTTGAAATATCGCCTCATAGGTCGTATCCTTTGAAGGCGCATCCCCGCCTCTTGAGGCGCTCTTCAGGCCGTCGCTCCAGCCGACGAATTTGTATCCGAGATTGGCGTTCACCGTAACGGATGAGGTGCTGCCTTTGCCATATATTATGGTTTGCTCGGTTCTTCCGCTTATTGTTCCCATTTTACGTTCTCTTACGACATATTTGACATTTACCGCCGTGTTCTGCACGGGAGGCGCTTCTGTCACGTTTGGCTTTTTAGCAGTCGTTTTGAGTGTTGTTGTCGTATTCGGCTTTGGCGCAGTTGTAGATGTGTTTGGCGTATTGCCCCCCTCTTTGGAGGTAGTGCCCGACCCCGTTTGAGGTCTAATTTTATCGGTGCTGTCGGTTGCAGGCTCGGTATTGCTTTCTTGAGACGAGGTATGCGGGTCGGCTTTGTCACTTACATTCGGCGCGGTATTTTCCCCGTCCGGCAAGGTGGGCGTGCCAATGTCCGAGTTTTGAGAATTTGAAAAGCTCCCGTTATCGCTCACGTTCGATTTAAACTCGCTTTCTCCCTTTTTTGCGCATCCCGCCGCAAATACGGTCAGCATAAGTATGAGTACCGTTAGTATGAGAAATGTTTTTTCTTTATTTTTCATAAAGGCTCCGAGTTCTTGCTGCAAAGCGTTTTCTCTATTTTACAACATAAATGTGAATAATGTAATATAAATAAGCGATTTTTATGAATTTTTTTGATTTTTATATGCAAAAGAGCGTCGCGTGTCGGGCTGCTTAAAGTGTTGACAAGATCTAAAAAATGTGATAGTATGTTTTTAAGTTGACAGCAAAGCAAATAATAGTATTATATTATTATATTCGCTCGGAAAGGAAGATGACACACCGTGAAAAAACTTTCTGTTTCGGCTTTTGCTCTTATTTTCGTTGTGCTTTTGGCATTCGGCTGCGGGAGTAAAAAAGATGATGACAAAAAAACTAATGACGGGGAGAAGGAGCTTGGTCTTGGTATGCTTAAAGTGTCCGATGAAGGATATATTACCGATGAAGAGGGAAATGCAATCGTCCTTCGCGGAGTGAATCTTGGGGGCTGGCTCATTCAGGAAACCTGGATGGGTCCGATAGCCTCAAGCGAAAGCGCTTCGCAAACGCTTGAAATACTTAAAGAACGGGGTTTTGAGGACGGGCAGATAAAAGAGCTTTATAACTCATACGTTCAGAATTTTATAACAAAAGCAGATATACAAAACATATCCGATCTCGGGCTCAACTGTATAAGGCTCCCCTTTTGGTACAGAAATTTTATGGACGAGGAATTGAATTTTTATTCGGGTGATCCGGGTGAGATATTCGGATTTCAGGTTATCGATAGACTGATTGAGTATGCGAAAGAAGCGGGAGTGTACATCATTCTTGACATGCACGGCTGTCCGGGCGGGCAGAGCACCGACCACAGCTGCGGCGTTATAGGACAAAACGCGCTTTACACCGACGAAAAATATCTTGACGCGATGCAGCGCCTTTGGGAAGCGATCGCGGAGCGGTATAAAGACTGCGGCACAATCGCCGCGTACGACATAATGAACGAACCGATGAACAACAACAGCTCGTATGAAAACGGCTGGGCGGCGGGAAGCGATAAGGCAGTCTCCTACACACTGTCGGTTTATGACCGCATGATAAAGGCAATACGTCGACAGGACATCAGACATATAATAGCTCTTGAAGGAGTTTGGTCGACCGACGTTCTCCCCGACCCGAAGGATTATGATTGGACAAATATTATGTACGAGCTCCACCTTTACGACACTTCGGTCGATATGATAGATTATAGAGTCGCCGAGCTTGAGCGAGTGAGAAGAGAATATAGAGTCGCCGTATATGTCGGTGAATTTAACAACGGAGACGCAAATCAGGAATACGCGTATCAAAAGTACAATGAAAGCTCCCTGTCATGGACGATGTGGACCTATAAAGTGACAAAAGCTAACCTTGGCAACTGGTCGCTCTACCGCGCCGACCTTGAGAACGCCGATATAGAAGGCGATTCCTATGACCGAGTGCTTGAGCTGTGGGGCGAAAAGCTTAAAACGGAAAACTTTGAAAAGAACACCGCCGTCGAGCGGTTGCTGAAAAAATATGCAAAGGGCTGAAGCTTTGTTTTTGGGCTTCAGCCGACGAAAGGTCAGGTGTGAAAATTTATGCTTCTATTGACTATCAATTATGTCCCCGGCTGCGAAATAGAGGCGCTGGGAATGGTAAAAGGCTCGGTAGTAACGTCAAAAAACTTCGGCCACGACTTTATGACCGGTCTTAAGACGCTTGTCGGCGGTGAGATCAAAGCGTATACCGATATGCTGAACGAGGCAAGACAAATAGCTACCGAACGCATGCAAAACGAGGCGCTGCTTATGGGCGCCGACGCGATCATCGGCGTCAGCTTTGCTTCCTCTGCGGTAATGGCGGGCGCCGCCGAGATCGTGGCGTACGGAAGCGCGGTAAAAATAATTAAAAAATAAATCCTTCGAGCAGTAAATGCCGCAAAGTTAAGGGACAACAAAAGTAAAGTGAACCGCTCCCGTTCAATACGAAGAAGTATTGAACGGGAGCGGTCTTTAGCCGTTTATTGCCGCTTTAAAATACTGCGGCATTATTTTTCAGCTGCGGGTTCGGGAGCGGTAACGTTTTGCAGGGGCTGAGTGTCCTTTGTTGCCAGTCCGTATGCGGTGCCTGTGAGAGGATTGCTGTCAGTATAGGTGAACAATTCCACACCGTCCGCGCTGACCACGATTTTGACGCCGTCCGCGTCCTTTGTATACGTTGCGGACACGTTGAGCGTTTGCCCGACTTCGGCTATAACATCGGAAGACTGGATCCAGTTGACCCATCTCATATCGCACCTTGTAACGCTGATATTACGGGTGCCGCGCAGACAGACAAGGTAATACTGGTCGGCGTTCTCGTTGATAACACCGTCGTTGTTGCAGTCGGTGATACCGAACATAAAACCGGCCTGTCCGGTGATCGGAACGGTTATATCTGCGGTAAGCGTTACCTCTTTGTCCGCGCTTTCACTGAGAACGTACAGCGCGAAGTTTTCCTGCGGGTCGGGACGTGAGGAGCATGTGTAGTTCTTTTCTTCGACCGTCCACTCTCCGTAGTTCGGTCCGACGGATATAACGGCGTCCTTTTTCTCGTCGTCATCATCCTTATCGACGTCATTGTCCTTATTAGGAGATGTTGGCCTAACGGCTTTTGTTGTTGTCGTTGTTGTTTGAGTGCTGTTGTCCGCGTCATCATTTGAGCATGCTGCAAATGTAAGAATGAGGCAGACAAGAATCAAAAGAGAAACGATTTTTTTCATGACTTGTCCTTTCTTTGATTACAGACATGTGATATCTGCTTTATAGCCTTTGTAGCAAATTCAGTATACCCGATTTCATTTAAAAAATATATGAAAAATCGTTTGTTTTAAAAATAAAACTGTTACAATTATTCTAACATTTATCTTATGTACTTTTACGCAAAAAAGCAATAAACATTAAAATCGGCCTTGCCTCATACCGCAATCGGTCAAAGTCCGAGCGCGTCGTGAAAGGTAAAAAACCTCCAAAAATCCAAAAAAGCTCGGTAAGGCCGCAAGGATGCGGCTGCAGCGAGCTTTTTTGAGGGTCTTTTTGAAAAAATCTGCCAAACTAACTCATATTTTGAAAAACCTTAGAAACTGCTGAGGCGGCTGCGTTTGAGCGGACTCTTTGGTTTATAAAATAAACATCAAACATCCTAAACCTTCGCTGTTTTTTTACTTATGGTAAAGTGATTTTGTTTCGTAAATCGGCTCGCAGGTGACGTACGTGCCGAGCTTTTTGAGCACCGAGAGATCGGCAAAGGATATTATGACGGTTGAGTGGACCTGACAGTTTCTTAGCTTATCAAGCTGTTTGAGGGCAAGGGAAGCGACGGGGTCGCTTGCCGCGCAGATAGAGAGAGCGACAAGGATTTCATCCGTGTGCAGGCGCGGATTTTTGTTGCCGAGGTGACCGGTTTTCAGCTCCATTACGGGAGTTATTATGTCGGGGGAGATAAGCGTGCGCGAATCGTCGATACCGGCAAGCGCTTTAAGAGCGTTAAGCAGCATTGCCGAGGCGGCCCCCAGCAGAGAGGAGGTTTTTCCGGTTATAATTTTTCCGTCGGGAAGCTCTATCGCGGCGGCGGGAGCGCCGGTGTCCCGCGCTTTTTGAAGGGCGGCTTTTATAACCGGGCGCTCATCCTCGGTTATTGAGGCGCTGTCCATGATTATCTTTATTTTTTCGGCTTCCTTGCCGTCGGCAAGTCCCCGCTTGACGTCGCAGCAAGCGTTGTAATAACGTCTTATTATTTCCGCACGTGAGGCTTCTTTTACCGCTTCGTTATCAAAAATGCAGTATCCCGCCATATTGACTCCCATATCAGTCGGGGATTTATAAGGCGAGGAGCCGTAGATTCTCTTGAATATCGCCTCCAGCACAGGGAATATTTCCACATCTCTGTTATAGTTTACGGTTGTGATTCCGTATGCCTCAAGGTGAAACGGGTCTATCATATTCACGTCGTTAAGATCGGCGGTTGCGGCCTCGTACGCTATATTCACGGGGTGTTTTAACGGCATGTTCCAAATGGGAAAGGTCTCGAATTTCGCGTATCCCGAGGATATACCCCTTTTGTGGTCATGGTATAGTTGACTCAGACAGGTCGCCATTTTGCCGCTTCCCGGTCCGGGAGCGGTTACGACTACAAGAGATCTCGAAGTTTCTATGTATTCGTTTTTTCCAAAGCCTTCTTCCGATACGATTTTGGCAACGTCGGAGGGGTATCCGCTTATGGTGTAGTGTTTATACACTCTGATTCCGAGTCCGCTCAGCCTTTGTATGAAGGCTTCGGCGGCCGGCTGACTCATATATCTTGTCATGACTACGCTGCCTACATATATGCCGAATTTTCTGAAAGCGTCGATAAGGCGGAGAACATCCTGATCGTACGTTATTCCAAGATCCCCGCGCACCTTGTTTTTTTCGATGTCAGCCGCGTTTATAGCGATAACGACCTCCGCCTGATTCTTGAGCTGAAGCAGCATTCTTATTTTACTGTCCGGTTCAAAGCCCGGAAGGACTCGCGAGGCATGGTAGTCGTCAAACAGCTTACCGCCGAATTCAAGATACAGTTTTCCGTTGAATTTGCCGATTCTTTCTTTGATTTTTTCTGATTGAAGGGATATGTACTTGTCATTGTCAAAACCGATCTTAAACATTTTTAGGACCCGCCTTTGCTTTTTGCAAAATTCCTTTTTATATTCTTTATGTCATATACTGTCATATGCTGATATACTATATACTCATATTTTACATTTTTTTGAGGTCATCGTCAATAGCCAATGCGAATTTTAAATAAAAACGGACGATTTTTTTTCGGATATTATTGAAATTTTATTTTATTGTTTTTCTCGGCGGTTCTGCTTAAGAGCGTCAGTTATTTTTATGCGTTCGGGTTGAATTTTAAAAAATTGTAAAAAAGCTTGATAACGTATTTACAAAACCCAAAAGATGAGTTAAAATATTAATGTATGTAAATATGTATTGATATTGGGGAGACGTCATATGGATCATAAAATCGGCGGCGCGCAAAAGAGGATCCTGCTTAAAATATCGGGGGAGGCTCTCAGCAAAGGAACAAGTGATACTTTTAATTTCGATGTGCTCAAACGGCTGTCCCTTGTGATAAAGGAGTGCGTGAGCGGCAATATTCAGGTGGGAATCGTCAGCGGAGCGGGCAATATATGGAGAGGCAGGCAGGGGCACGACATGGATGCCGCCCGCGCCGACCATATGGGTATGATAGCAACGGTCATAAATTCTCTTGCGATATGCGATTTTCTCGAGCAGGCGGGAGTAAAGTCGAAGGTTTTATCCTCCATGCCCATGGGCAGCTTTTGCGAGGGATATTCGAAGGAAAAGGCCGTTGAAGCCTTTGATAACGGATATGTCGTCATATTTGCGGGAGGAAGCGGAAATCCTTTCTTTTCGACCGACACGGCGGCGGTTCTGCGCGCGGCGGAGATAAATGCGGACATGGTGCTTATGGCAAAGAATATAAGCTATATATACAACCGCGATCCGAACGTGTCCTCAGAGGAGCCTCTTTACAGGTACAAGCGCCTGAGCTTTTCCGACATTCTTGCAAATAGGCTCACCGCGATCGATATGACCGCGAGCGCGTTCTGTATGGCAAATAACATAACCATACACTTATTCGGGCTTGACGATATGAACAATATAATAAAAACCGTAAACGGCGAAGAGCTCGGAACGGTGGTGGGAAACGGCAGGACAGAAATACTTGCCGAATGAAAATCAGAAATTTGAAATTTGAAATCAGAACAAAGAAATTACATGAAAATAAAATGCGAAAGGAATGAATACCATGAAACTCGACACCACGTCTTATGAAGAGAAAATGAAAAAAACAGTTGCCACTCTTGAGAAAAGCCTCGGATATATCAGAGCCGGCAAGGCAAATGTTTCGGTCCTTGACAGGGTCTATGTGGACTATTACGGAGTGCCGACAAAGATCAAGGATATAGCGCAAATAAAGGCGAGTGACGCAAGGACTCTCACGATTCAACCCTGGGACAAATCCACGCTTAAGCTTATAGAAAAAGCGATACTGGCTTCGGATGTGGGAATAACTCCCGCAAACGACGGCGCCATAATCAGACTGGCGTTTCCTCAGCCTACCGAGGAGAGGAGAAAAGAGCTTTGCAAGCAGGCCGCAAAATACGCAGATGAGGCGAAGGTCGCGATTCGAAACATCAGAAGAGAAGCCAATGACAAGAGCAAAGAAATGAAAAAGAACTCGCAGATGACCGAGGACGAGCAAAAAGCTTCGGACAAATCGGTCCAGGAGCTTACCGACAAATATGTCAAGAATGTGGACGTCGTACTTGAGAAAAAGAACGAAGAAATAATGGCCATCTGAGCTGCCGAGGATACAGGACGGGGCTGCGGTGCTCAAATACCGCAGCCCCAAGCTTGTGAGCTTCTTTGCGCAAAAGCTTGTTTGACAATTAATTACAAGCAAGGATAAAGCTTTAAAGCAGACTTTTTCAGCACAGACCTACAAATGGCAAAAAGGCGGATAAAATGTTCAAAAAAAAGAAAAGAGAAGTCCTGACATGTGATGAGAGTTTGTCTCATATCGCATTTATAATGGACGGCAACGGCAGATGGGCGACCTCAAGGGGTCTGCCGAGAAGCTCGGGGCATGTCGCGGGCGCGGCGGCCTTCAGGAAAATCGTCGAGTGCTGCAATCAAATGCAGTTGAAGCATATGACGGTGTACGCTTTTTCCACCGAAAACTGGTCAAGGCCCAAAGAAGAGATAGACCGCATAATGAAGCTGCTCTCCGACTATCTTGACGAGGCGGAAAGAATTATTGACAAAAACGATCTCAGAATAATTTTTCTTGGTGATAAGTCTCCTTTTGCGCGCGAGTTAAGAAGCAGAATGCGCGAGATAGAGCAAAAGAGCAGTTCGGGTAAAAGGATACTTAATATCGCGATGAATTACGGCTCAAGAAGCGAGATAGTCCACGCGGTGAACGAAGCTCTTTCAAACGGTAAAAGGGTCATTACCGAGGAAGACATAGACGACAACCTGTACACAAAGCTTTCTCCTCCTCCTGACCTTATAATAAGAAGCGCCGGAGAGATGCGCCTTTCCAACTTTCTGCTTTGGCAGGCGGCCTATTCAGAGTTTTACTTTACCGACACGCTTTGGCCGGATTTTGATGAAAAAGAGCTCAAAAAGGCGATAGAAAGCTTTTACAGCAGAAAAAGGAAGTACGGAGGACTCGGTTAAAAGAGCAAAAAGCTTATTTTATAAGCGTTAGACTGACATTTGAAAGGAAGCCTTGGCATTTTAATTCAAAGGCATATTAATAAAAAATGAAAACAAGAGTTATTACCGCCGTAGTGGCGGTGGCGGTCTTTTTGCCGTTTCTTATATTTTCCGACACGCCGGCCTTTACCGTCTGTATACTTCTGCTGTCTCTTATCGCGGCGTTTGAGATGCTTCGGTGCATAGGACTTAGCAAAAATTTCATTCTTTCTCTCGCCTCATATGCTTATACTGCGGGAGCGGTGATACTTGCCCGGGGAATAGACGAGCTTGACCGTTTTCTTGTGTACATGCTCTTTTCCACCGTCGTTTACATGTTCATACTCATTGCCGCCTCCCTTTTTTCAAGGGGTCGGGTGCCCATTGACGGCGTTTCCGAGCTTTTTATGATGATGTTCTATATCGCAATTACGTTTTCATGCATTCTTTTGATTCGTGATTCGCGTTTTGGAGGGTATTTGTATCTGATTGTTTTTGTGGCGGCTTGGCTTACCGACTCGGGCGCGTACTTTTCGGGCATGGCGTTGGGAAAGCACAAACTTATTCCGGACGTGAGCCCCAAAAAGACGGTCGAAGGGGCGATCGGAGGTATAATAGTTTGTATTTTGTCAATGCTTGTATACGCTTTAGTGATCGACCTTATAATAGATGTCAAAGTTCATTACGGCGTCTTTGTCATAAGCGGAATGCTGCTCAGCGTAGTTGCGATGATAGGCGATCTTGTCATGTCTCTTCTGAAAAGAAAATACAATATAAAAGACTACGGCAGGATGTTTCCCGGGCACGGCGGCGTGCTTGACAGATTTGACAGCGTAATTGCCTGCGCGCCATTTCTCATGCTGCTCATACGTATTGTCAATTTTATCGACTGAGACATCGGGCAAGGGTATACGCCGAAAGGAAGAATCATAAAAATGGTTAATGATATAAAAAAGACAATAGCCGTTCTCGGCTCGACCGGCTCGATAGGTACTCAGGCGCTTGAGGTGTGCGCTTTTCACAATATTACGGTTGAGGCGCTTTCGGCGCAAAGCAGCACAGATCTTCTTGAGGAGCAGGCGAGAAGGTTTAAGGTAAGATACTGCGCGATGTCGGATATAACTTGCGCAAGAGATCTGCGCATACGGCTTGCCGACACCGATATAAAGGTGTTCGAGGGGGAAAACGGCATTCTGAAAATGCTTGAGGAGTGCCGATGTGATACGGTTATAAATTCAATAATCGGCGGAGCGGGACTGCTTCCCACGTTAAAGGCTATCGACTGCGGCAAAGATATCGCCCTTGCAAACAAGGAAACGCTTGTGGTGGCGGGCGAGCTCGTTATGAAAAGGGCGAAGGCAAAGGGAGTTTCGCTCATGCCGATTGACAGTGAGCACTGCGCGATATTTCAGTGCCTTATGAACGGCAAAAGAGAAGAGGTCTCAAAGCTCATCCTTACCGCATCAGGCGGTCCGTTCTTCGGTATGAGCGAGGATGAGCTGAAAGATGTCACACCCGAGCAGGCGCTCAGTCATCCCACATGGAAGATGGGGCAAAAGATAACGATAGACAGCGCCACTCTTATGAACAAATGCTTTGAGGTGATAGAGGCGGCGTGTCTTTTTTGCGTACCGGCCGACAAAATAGACGTGCTTATTCACAGAGAAAGCGTTGTTCACTCTTTGGTGGAATATGTGGACGGAGCGCTCATTGCACAGATGAGCCTTCCCGACATGAAAATGTGCATTCAGTATGCCATAACATACCCAAACAGAGCGGCGGGACCGCTGCGCAGGACCGAGCTTGCCGATATAGAACGGCTCACATTTTTTAAACCCGACGCCAAAACCTTTCCCGCGCTCTCTCTTGCCCCTTATGTACTCGGGCGTGCAGGAGTAGTTCCCGCGATGCTCGACGGCGCCAACGAAGAGGCGACCTCTTTGTTTTTGCGGCGAGAGATACCCTTTACCAATATAACGAAATTGGTTCAGGAGACGGTGTACGGCGCCCCGGATATAGGAGAGCCAACGCTTGAGCAGATACTTAATTACCGGCAAGAGGCCAAGTTGACGGTGAGAAAGTCGGTAAACAATCATTAAAGGCATTCAAGGTCAGTCGCTATGGAGCGGCAAAGGCAAATAGGAGGATATTGTCTATGGTTTTTGTGACCATATTGCTTACGGTGCTTGTGTTCAGCGCCTTGATCCTTGTTCACGAGTTGGGACATTATATAACAGCCCGTATTTTTGATGTGCATATACTCGAGTTTTCAATCGGCATGGGTCCCACGATCTATTCGCACAAGTCCAAAAAGACCGATATACTCTATTCGGTACGTTTGCTGCCTATCGGGGGATATGTGCAGATGGTCGGTGAAAACGGCGAGGAAGAGGTCGATTCTGCGCTGCAAAAAAAGTACGATCTGACTCCCTCGGGAAAAAGCGCTGATCCAAACGCGAATGCGGCTTTGGAGATAGAAGAAAAGGAAGAAAAAGAAGAAAAAGAAGGTAAAGAAGGTAAAGAATCCAAAGAAGACGGCGCACCGAGCAAGCCTCAGGAGGATCCGAGGGCGCTTTCGAAAAAGCCCATATGGCAGAGGATGATAATAATCGCCGCGGGCGGACTTACCAACATAATAATCGGACTTATACTAACCGTTGTCATGGTTGCCACAATGAACGGCATAGGAGGTACGGTTGTCGCCGAGTTTAAGGACGGCGCGGTATCTCAAAAATACGGACTGAAAGAAAACGATATCATTCTCAAGGTAAATAACACACATGTCAACACCCACATGTTCCTTGCGTATTCAATTATGTATTACGGAAACGAACCGATCGACCTCACGGTCGTAAGGAACGCCGATATAGAATATAACGATAACGGGGAGATGACAGGTTACAGCGGCGGTGAAAAAATCGAGCTTAAGGACGTGGTTTTCGCCATAGAAACAATGGACGAAGAACAGGGCGGGGTCGCTTACGGTGTGGTCGATTTTCAGGTCTACCGTGTTGAAAAGAATTTTGCCTCTGTGATCTCTCAATCCTTTGAGTATGGCGTCATGATGATAAAGACCGTTTGGGACAGCCTGCACGACCTTATTGTCGGCAAGTACGGGATAGAGGCATTTTCAAGCCCGGTTGGCATTTCGGGCGAGATAGGCAACGCGGCAAAAAACGGCGCAACCAGTTTTCTTTACCTTGTCGTGCTTTTATCGATAAACCTTGGTATAATAAATCTGCTGCCTATTCCCGCTCTTGACGGTGGACATCTTCTTTTCTATGTCATCGAGCTGATAAGAGGCAAGCCGATAAGCGCCTCTTTAAGAGCTAAAATAAACGGCATTGCCCTAACCTTGATATTCGGTTTTGCCCTTTTCATAATGTTTAAGGATATAGTGAATTTGTTTATATGAACTACAACGAAATAAGAAGAAAAACAAAAAAAATAAAAGTGGGGAATATTTTTATCGGAGGCGACGCTCCCGTTTGGGTCCAGTCGATGACGAACACTCCCACAGAGGACTATAAAGCCACATACTCACAAATCAAGGCGCTTGAGAGGGCGGGGTGCGACATAGTGCGTCTCGCCGTGCCGACAAAGAACGCGGTCAACACGATTTATAAACTCAAATGCTCGGATATAACAATACCGATAGTGGCCGACATTCATTTTAATCACAGGATAGCCCTAATGTGCGCCGACGCCGGAGCCGATAAAATAAGAATAAATCCCGGAAACATAGGCGATAACGACAGGGTAAAGGCGGTCGCAGACAAGTGCCGCGAGAAAAACATACCCATAAGGATAGGCATAAACAGCGGAAGTCTCGAAAAGAAAATACTTGCAAAATACGGCTCTCCGACGGCGCAGGCGCTTGCCGAAAGCGCGCTTGACAATATATCCTTACTTGAAAAATACGATTTTAACAATATAATAGTCGCTATTAAGTCCTCCGACGTTCAAATAATGACGGCCGCCAATGCAATAGTCGCCGCTAAGTGCGATTATCCGATTCACCTGGGCGTGACCGAGGCGGGCTCCGAGCACAGGGGAAGCATAAAATCGGCAATCGGGATAGGAAGCTCTCTGCTTTCGGGAATAGGCGACACCGTCAGAGTCTCTCTTACAGCCGATCCGCTGAGCGAGGTGAGGAGCGCGAAGGAAATACTTGACGCGCTCGGCATAAGGCAAGGCGGTTATATAGACCTTGTCTCCTGCCCTACCTGCGGCAGGACCAAGGTCGACATTATTGAGCTTGTCAGGTCGTTCGAAGAGCGTATTGACAAGATAAAGCCCGATAAAAAGCTGACCGTGGCAATAATGGGATGCGTCGTCAACGGGCCGGGAGAGGCGTGCGAAGCGGATATCGGTATTGCGGGCGGAGTGAATGAGGGCGTGCTGTTTAAAAAGGGAAAAATGATTTGTCGCGTTCCCGAAGACGAGATTGTTGACAGACTTATAAAAGAAATAAACGATATGATATCGTAAGATGAGGCAGGACAGGCATTTGTCTCAAAACGGGTCAAATGTGACGAGCGAAAAAGGAAGATAAAATATGGACGTTCGGGATTTTTACAAAAAGCTTTCAAGGTACGTTCCGGGGGAAAGGGCGAGAGATACGCTCTCCGAAATGAGCGATTTCAAGATACGCGTCGACAAGGAACTCAGGTGCATTGAACTTGAAATACGCTTTGAAGCGATAGTGCCTAAAGAGGACCTTTTTGAGATAGAAGAAGAGATAAAGGGTCAGTACGAGCTTTCAAGCGTGCGTATCTTGCCCAAATACCCCGAAAGCGCTTTTTACCCCGATTACATACACGAGGTGGTAAAAGAGGCGTACCGAGTGGGTTATGTCACAAGGGGCTTTTTTAACTGTTACACGGTAAAGCACGAGGAAAATCTCTTCACGCTGACAATAGATATGTGTAAAAGCGGCGCGGAGCTTGTCTGCAAGGCGGGAACCGAGAGGCTGATGTCCGACATCATACGAAGCGAGTTTTCAATTGAGAAGAAGGTAGAAATAAAGGGCAGTCACGATTTCTTTGACTATGAAAGCTTTGAGAACATGCAAAAAAGCGAGCTTTCCCGTATTTACGACAACGAACTGCTCAGAGTAAAGCGGGTCAATATGGAAAAGGAAAAGGAGCAGCAGGAGGCGGATAAGGAAAGCAAACGCGAATTTTTGAACACTCTGAACACTTCTTCGGTGAGCTTTAAAACAGAAGAAGGGCGTTGCACGGTCGGCAATATTACCTTTGAACTTTCAAATTCCGAAATGCTTTACGGCGAAAGCTTTAATTTTGACGTCACTCCGATAAGAGAACTCACCGAGCCAAAGCGAGGAGTAGCGGTGCTGGGGCAGGTCAATACCTTTGACAGCCGCCTTAACAAAACCGGCACCAAGTCTATAATCACCATAGGTCTTACAGACAACGACTCCTCCATCAATGTGAAGTTGGTTGCAAATCCCGAAGAATGCTCTGAGCTTGAGAGCGCGATTAAAAAAAGCGAACGCACAATAAAGCGAGGAGTCGCCACCGTTCTCACAATATACAATATTTGTCTTGCGGTTTACGGCAATGTAAAGGAGGACAGCTTTGACGGTGAATTCGTGCTTTCTCCCTCGGCGATAGCCAAGGTTGACAAGGTGACGCGCAAAGACGAAGCTCCCGAAAAGAGAGTGGAGCTTCACATGCACACCAATATGTCAACAATGGACGCTCTCACTTTTCCCGAGTTTGCTATCGAGACGGCGGAGAGCTGGGGGTGGGATGCTATTGCCATAACCGATCACGGCAACGTGCAGGCGTATCCCCTTATCAAGGACGCCTGCGCCAAAGCCAAGGTGAAACCGCTTTACGGCATGGAAGCCTACTTTGTGGACGATACCGCGAGAGCGGCGTACGGCGAGGCGGCAGTGATATTTGAGGAAGACGAGATGGTGGTGTTTGACATAGAGACCACGGGACTTTCCTCAATAAGCTGCAAAATCACTGAAATAGGGGCGGTCAAAATAAAAGGAAACAGAGTGATCGAAGTTTTCAACACTTTTGCCGATCCAATGGAGCACATACCCGAAAATATCACGGAACTTACGGGTATAACCGACGAGATGGTGAAGGGCGCGCCTTCACAAGAAGAGGCGGTGAGAAGTTTTCTGAGCTTTGCGGGAGATCGGCTTCTTATTGCACACAACGCGAGCTTTGACACCGGCTTTATAAGAAAGGCGTGCGAGGATTTCCACATACCCTTTAAAAACAGTTATCTTGACACCGTATCTCTTTCAAGATACATAAACCCGGACCTCAAGCGGCACAAGCTTGACGACCTTGCCAAATATTATAATTTAGGAAACTTCAACCATCATCGGGCTTCAGACGACGCCGAAATGCTCGCACGTATCTTTTTTAATATGTCTAAAAAGATGCGGGAGGAGGGGATACGTACTCTGCCCGAAATAAACAAGGCGATGGAAAGCAAGGCTGATCCCTTAAAGCTCAAATCCTACCATATGATTATACTGGTAAAAAATATGGTGGGGTTGAAAAATCTGTATAAGATGGTCTCCTCAAGCTATCTTGATTATTTTTATCGTGTGCCGAGGATTCCCAAGACCATGCTTGACAGTATGCGCGACGGGCTGATAATCGGCTCGGCATGCGAGGCGGGCGAGCTTTTTTCCGCAATCCTTGCGGGCCGCCCCGACAGTGAAATAAAGGAAATAGCCTCCTACTATGACTACCTTGAAATACAGCCGCTTTGCAACAACCGCTTTCTTATTGAAAACAACACGGTAAAAGACGTTGAAGAGCTTATGAACATAAATCGGCGGATAGTCGCGCTGGGAGAAGAACTGAATAAGCCGGTCTGTGCCACCTGCGACAGCCATTTTCTGAATAAAGAGGACGAGATTTACCGCAAGATTCTGCTTAAAGGCATGAAATATTCGGACGCGGACAGAGACGTCGGGCTGTATTTGCGCACTACTCAGGAAATGCTCGACGAGTTTGATTATTTGGGCAAGGAAAAGGCGTATGAAGTTGTGGTCACAAACACGAGAAAGATAGCCGACGGCATCGAAAGGCTTCTTCCGATTCCTGACGGCGCTTTCACCCCCAAAATGGAGGGCGCGGGAGAGGACCTTCAAAGGATGTGCCGTGAAAGGGCTATGGACTGGTACGGATATGAGGGCAAGGTACCCGATATCGTCTCGCAGCGCCTTGAAAAAGAGCTCGGTTCGATAATCAAAAACGGTTTTGCGGTTCTTTACATGATAGCTCAAAAGCTTGTTCATTACAGTGAGTCTCAGGGATATCTTGTCGGTTCGAGAGGCTCCGTTGGTTCTTCTTTTGTGGCAACCATGGCGGGTATATCCGAGGTAAACCCGCTTCCTCCCCATTACCGCTGTCCCAAGTGCCGTTACAGCGAATTTATAAACGATCCAAGCATTGGCAGCGGCTTTGATTTGCCCACGAAAATGTGCCCGAAATGCGGCACAAAGCTCTACCCCGACGGGCACGACATACCCTTTGAGACCTTCCTCGGCTTTAAAGGGGACAAGTCCCCCGATATCGACCTTAATTTTTCGGGCGAGGTCCAGGGAAGGGTCCACAAGTACACAGAGGAGCTTTTCGGCGCTGAAAACGTTTTCAAGGCGGGCACTCTCGGCACTCTCGCCTCAAGGACCGCTTACGGCTATGTGATGAAATACCTTGAGGAAAAGCATGTCACATTGAACAAGGCGGAGATAAATCGCCTTGTCAACGGCTGTGTAGGCGTAAAGAAGACGACCGGCCAGCATCCCGGCGGGATTGTCGTCATTCCAAGAGAATACAGCGTTTATGATTTTACCCCCGTTCAACACCCCGCCGACGACCCGAATTCAAATATAATCACCACTCATTTTCCGTTCGCGTATCTTCACGACACTATTTTAAAGCTTGACGAGCTCGGTCACGATGTGCCTACAAAATACAAGTGGCTTGAAAAATACACCGGGATAAGCGTGATGGACGTGCCGATGAACGATCCGAACGTTTATAAGCTCTTTGTCTCGCTTGAGCCTTTGGGACTGAAAAAAGGCGATATAGACTGTGAAATGGGAACGTACGCGCTTCCCGAATTTGGCACCCGGTTCGTGCAAAAGATGCTTGAGGAAACACGTCCGAAAAACTTTGCCGATCTTTTGCAGATATCGGGCATATCCCACGGTACGAATGTTTGGACCGACAATGCGCAGGACCTTATAAAGCGGGGGGTCTGCACCGTTTCGGATGTCATCGGAACGCGTGATTCGATAATGCTCACACTTATTCGGTACGGCCTTGACAACTCGATGGCGTTTAAAATAATGGAGAGCGTGCGAAAGGGAAAGGGACTTACCAAAGAGTGGGAAGAGGAGATGCTGTCTCACAATGTGCCCGAGTGGTATATTTCCTCCTGCAAAAAAATAAAGTACATGTTTCCCAAAGCACATGCCGCCGCCTATGTCATGTCGGCTATCAGACTTGCATGGTTTAAGGTGTACAGACCGCTTGAATTTTACGCCGCTTACTTTTCGGTGGCCCCCGGAGGTTTTGACGCGACGATAGTTATGAAGGGAAGAAGAGGAGTGCTCAGTGAAATGGACGCCATTGAAAAGCGCCTTAGAGACAAGGTCTCAACTCCAAAGGACGAGGACATCCTTGTCACCCTGCAGCTTGTCAACGAGAGCATGGCCAGGGGGATAAAGTATCTCCCGATCGATTTGTACAAATCCGGGGCGTTTGAGTTCATACCTGAGGACGGCAAGATAAGGATGCCTTTTTCAACTCTTCCGGGTCTTGGCGAAAGCGCGGCCGAAAGCATCGTGAGAGTCAGGCAGGAGGGAGAAATATTCTCTCGGGAAGAACTGCGTATCAAGGGCGGACTTACCAAGGCGGTTATGGATTTGCTCGACCAATACGGCATACTTGACGGCCTTTCTCAGACCAATCAGATATCCCTGTTTTGAACCTCCCTCACAAAGCTGCCCCCTTAAAGCGTAAATCGCGCTTTAAGGGGGCAGCGTTTATTCAAATAATTATACAAAACAAACCGGCAAGCAAGTTTTCACGAAAAATTTGAGTTGTCCTTTATGGGTTATACCCGCCGTTTCTGTTTCTATTTCTGTTCCTGATAACGAAATACACGATTATTAAAACGACGGCGACGATAACCAGCGCGATGATAATATTGCCGGTCGCTGCGGGATTTTTAAAGACTTCTTCCATCGAATCGACGACAATAACGGCGGGAATGCCTGTTTTGTCGGTAAAATCCTTCAGCGAGCGGTTCACCGTTTCCTCGCTTATTGAAATGTCGGTGCGGTTTGTAACGTGCGACAAGCCTGAGGCGGCATGGCCGTTTCCGTCGTAAAACGGGGAATCAAGCTCAAGCTCGGTTATACGGTCGGCCATTGTATCCATGACCGAGGCGAGATTTTTGTCAAGCGAATAAGCGTAGTAAGCGTTGTTTACCGAGTTTTGCACGGTACGTCCGAAGAGCGTCGTCTCATCCCCGAACATATTTGTTATTTCGCTTTTTATATTGTCGCCCACCCATGCTATGGCGTAATAGTCGTCCATATCATTGTTTGCGAGAAAGACTATAAGCAGATTGTCATCATAAGATGAACTGTCGCTGAATTCGGCGGCGTATTGCTCATCGGCGTACTTTTGAAATTTAGCTTCGTCATAGCGCGGTCCCCCGCTTATAAAAAGATTTTCGAAAACAAAAAATATAACGAAAATAACGACAAAGGGAGCTAAAGCAAACGCCAAAAGGTATCTTGAGCATCCAAACCCCCTGCGATACGGGAAAAAGCCAAAGCCTCGGTATCCGTAACCGCGATATCCGCCTCCAAAACCTCCGCCAAAGCCTCTGCCGCCGGATCCTCTTCCAAAGCCTCCCCCGTGTGCTCCTCCTCCGGGCCCGGGCATATATGTCACCTCCTGATCTTTTATTTTTTAGTATATGTTGTTTTTAAAGCCTTTCATTCAACTGCTTTTCGATAAAAGGAAGCCAGTGTTCATAATATCCCAAAGTGGTTGGATGAATCGGGTCGTTCATCCATTTTGCATTTTTTTCTTTCGATATGTCGTTCAACTCTTTGTCGTTCCACAAATCGATGACATATATCCCCCATTTTTTCGCGATTGTGTGCAGATCGGATACCATAAGAGCGTACCGCTCGCTGTCAAAGCGCGTGCCGGTGTAGAAAAATATAGGGCAGTTCCATGTGTCTTTCACGTATTTGATGATATACTCAATGGCGCCGTTAGTGGTGCTCCTGTCAAAGTCCCGGTAATCAAAACCCTCGCTTATTCTTCCCTGCAAAAGTCCTCTTCCGGCGTCGTTTGTTGAAAGTTGACAGATAAAGGCGTCCGCTGCAAAACTCCTGTCAACTTTTTCAATAAGCCGCGACACGTATGAAGAAGGGTCGGTGTCGGCAAGCGCCGTCCCGCTGAGGGCCTGTTTAATGTATATAAGATTGTTTCTTTCGGCAAGCATCTCCACAAATGAATAACCGTCGTTCCCGTATGTCACGGATGAGCCGAGAAAAATGATGTTTTTGTTTTTAATCATAGTTTTATTTTCCTATCGATATAAAGAGTATCTCTTGTTTGTCGCAGCCGAAGGTAAGCTTGATTCCATTTAAAGAGAAGACACAGATATCCTCGCTCTTTTCTTTGTCAAAGCCGTATGAGGTAAGGACGATTTGCGCGTCGTCTATCCTTCCTCCGACCGTTATGCCAAAGACAGCATAGCCCGGTGCGTTTATTTTGACTGAGAAAAGGGTACACTCCTCTACGCTGCCCGCGCCGGAAAAGGTGTATTCAAGACCTATTATATCATTTGAAAAGACATATTTGCCGTTGCTCTCCAAAAGGGTAAAACCGTCGGTATCAACCGAGTCGTACGTGTCCCCGGGCATGGTTTTCAAGGACGAGTTGGTCTTTATAAGGGCAATGACTTCTTCGGTGCTTTGCGGTGTGGAAAAGCTCGGGTTGCCTGATAGGGTGCCGTCGGGCGAGCTCTTTTTGTTTGAGCATCCGAAGAGCGCCGCGACAAGGGCAAGAAGGAGTAAAATCAAAAAGAGACGATTTTTTTTCATGTCAGATATTATCTCCTTCCTTTTCCCGCGACATAAGAATAAGCTTTTTGCGGCGCTGGCCGCGCAGCGCAGCCATTGTTATTATGTATATTACAAACACTGAAACGAGCGTTATTGCCGTTACCTTAAACAGCTTGCCGCCTAAAAAGGCGCGAATCTCTGACATAAGGTAGTCGGACGCGCTGCTTGGAATGTCGGCGGATATCACAAGGTCGATGACCTCAATTTCCTCGCCGTTTAGATACAGCACGAGAGTGCCCACCTTGTCGCCGAACGATACCGGCGCCACAAGGCTTTTACAATCAAGGGTATAGGTGTAGCTCACCGCCGTTGAAAGATCGGTCTCAATATCAAGATATCTTGTGACCTTTTTCGCCGGAAATACGGCTACCTCATCCGCTCCGTCTCCCATTGTCACGGGTATCGAGCATATGAGCGTTCCGGTGTCGATGAGAGTGAGATAATCAAAGGAAGCAGACGCCCAATCGAGCAGTTCGCTTGTTATTTTGTATGAATAAATATTGTTGTCGTCCTTTGAAGCGCCCGCGACCACCGAAAGATAGGTGTATCCCCGCACGAAGGCCACGCTTAGCAGCGTTTCCCCGGATTCGTCGGCGATGCCCCCGGTAACAAAGCTGTTTAAATAAGAGCGTCCGCCGTTGTAATAGCGGCTTAAAAAGTAGTTTCGGCTGTATATTGTGACTTTAGTTGAGGCGAGCTTTGTCGAGGAAAGCCCTGAAAGCGCAAGCAGATAGCTGTTGTCTGCAAAGGCGTAAAGCAGCTTCATCATGTCGCCGACAGTGGTCTGAGAGGAGCTTTTTTGTCCCGTCGGATCGGTATATCGGGTGTTTTTCATATTGAGCTCAGACGCCTTGGAGTTCATAAGCTCCACAAAGCTGTCAGTGTCTTTTGTCAAAGTTCTTGAAAGTATCAGCGCCGCGTCGTTGGCGTTTCTCACCAGCATGGCGGTAAGCAGATCGTTATAGGTGACGACCATTCCCGAGGAAAAGCCGTAAATAAGCCCGCTTGTACCCGAGGTCATTTCTTTTGTTACCGTGACCTCTTCATAAATGTCGGATATTAGTTCGTATGCCACAAGAGCGCTCATGAGCTTTGTCGATGAGGAGGGAGAGCAGGGCAAATCCGAGTTTTTTGAAAGCAGAGTTGTTTGGGTGTCTATGCAGTACAGCTCTATCCCGTTTGCGAACTCTGTTATATCCGTTTGCGGTTTTTCTGTGTCGGGGTCGGTATTTTGCGTACCGTCGGTCGTACTTACAGCGGCATCCGAGTCCGCCGGCTCCGCCCAAACGCACGAAAACGAAAGAAGAGGCAAAATCACGGCAAGTAAAATCGCGGCAAAACTAATAATTGCTTTTTTCATTTGCTTTTTGTCCTTTCTTTTGTTTTTTGTCATATGCTTTATATGCTTCAAGCTTTTTCAAAGCCCGAAGTACAGCTTTGCTTTTTCTATGTCGCGCGTCACAACCTCGCTCAGCTCTTTTTCGTCTGCAAATTTTTGTTCGTCTCTGGCGAAGGCGAGAAATCTGACG
Source organism: uncultured Clostridia bacterium (assembly GCA_947588825.1). Classification (GTDB taxonomy): domain Bacteria; phylum Bacillota; class Clostridia; order Oscillospirales; family CAG-272; genus CAKSQF01. The sequence goes on along the minus strand of CANPZU010000013.1, from coordinate 8,668 downwards.
TTTATCTCCTTGCTGTAAAAATCGCCCTTTTCGTTTAATATATAAGTCTCAACAGTAGGCGTTTTGTCATTAAAGGTGGGCCTTATACCAAAATTTGATACAGCCGGGTACACATTATTATCTATTTCACACTCCGTGTAATATACCCCGTGTTTGAGAGGCACCCGTCTTGTATCGTATTCTATGTTCATTGTCGGAAAGCCGAGCTTTGAAGCGAGCGCCTTTCCGTGCACCACCCGACCCCGCACCGAATAATGTCTTCCGAGCATAGAGAAGGCAAGGTCCACGTCGCCGTTCTCAAGCGCCAGCTTTATGGCGCTTGAGCTGACAGTCGTTCCGGCACATTTCATTTCGTCTAAAATCTCGCAGTCAATGCCGCGCAAAGCGCAAAGCCTTTTAAGGTCCGCGGCCTTTCCAAGGGCTCTGTTGCCGAATGTATAGTTAAAACCGCAAAAAGCTGATGAAATACCGATTTTTTCAACAAGGATCTCATTGAAAAAATCGGTATACGGCATATTTCGCAGCCTTTCAAAGTCATAGAGGAAAACAACGTCCGCCCCCATCGCCTCTAACAGTTCAAGACGCTCCTCAAGCGTTGTAAGGTAAGGCGTTTTAACGTCTTTAAAAGTAAAGATGGCGGAAAGTCCCTTTGCCTTTACCGCTCTTTCAATCAAAGCGGAGTGAGCTTTGTGCACTCCGTCGAAATTTCCGAGAGCCAACGCGATCTTTTCTTTGGGCGCGTTTTCGCCGGGTAGGTAAATCTTCATATTCGGTTTATTTTTGCAGATACGATTTTATAAGAATGTTGAGAAGCTCTTCGCGGTCGATCTTTCTTATATTGCTTCTCGCGTTTTTATAGTTTGTGATATAGGTGGGATCTTCGGAAATAATATATCCCACAAGCTGGTTTATGGGATTGTATCCCTTTTCCTGAAGCGCGACATAGACCTCGCTGAGCAGAGCTTTTATCTGCCTTTCTCTTTCGTCCGTGATCTGAAAGGTTATGGTGCTGCCGTTTTGTTCGGTGTTCAAATTCATAAATATTTGTCTTTCGGCACGGCAGAGCGGCCTCTGCGGTGCTTCAAGTCCTCCTTTCATGCTGCATGGCAAGCGCTTTCAGCTTGCATCTCAATTATATAACAATTATCGCAATATTTCAATAGAAAAATTCGATACGGGAAAAAAATCACCGATAATAAAGATAATACGCTATAACGGTACGCAGCTTGCCGCCGTGTTCAAGGTCGGGGCCGGTCAGTATCACTCCGTCAAGCGACATGAGCTCGGAAATTTGCAGCTGCTCGACCTTTGCCCGAAAGAGTATGTCGGCCGAGGCAAAAACGAGCAATTCGCCGTTTCTAAGGCAGAGCGAGCCCTCTCTGCCGATGACATTGTCGTTGTCGTTTACCCGTTCGGTGACATACTTTATGTGCTTTCCCGTGATTTTTTCCGCCATCATCATGCGAAAGGCGGGACTGTTCTCGTCAAGCTTTTTCTTTTTGAAAAATCCGAACATTTTTAGTTTCCTTTCAGATACTTCGGTACACCTGATACCCCTACTACATATGTTATCACATATTATAATATATTAAAGGGCAAAATGCAACTTTTTTTGCATTGTTTACAGAAAATCTTTATTTTGTCCTCAAGGTGTGCTATAATACTAAGGTTAAATCTTGTTATTTGTGTGTTTTGAAGAATGCGTATAAAAGGTACAAAAGGAGAGAATAAAAGTAATGGTTAGAAACGACATAAGAAATATAGCGATTATTGCTCATGTAGACCACGGCAAGACGACTTTGGTTGACGAAATGTTAAAGCAGGGAGGGGCATACCGCGAAAATCAGGCGACCACCGAGAGAGTTATGGACTCAAACGATCTTGAAAGGGAGCGCGGGATAACCATTCTCTCAAAAAACACCGCCGTACATTATAACGGGGTAAAGATAAACATTATAGACACGCCCGGGCACGCAGACTTTGGCGGCGAGGTGGAAAGAATATTGAAAATGGTCAACGGGGTGCTTCTTCTTGTTGACGCGGCGGAAGGTCCCATGCCTCAGACGAGATTCGTGCTGCAAAAAGCCCTTGAGCTAAATCACAAGGTTATAGTCGTGGTGAACAAGATAGACAAGCCCGACGCGCGCATAGACGAGGTCATGGACGAGATACTTGAGCTGCTTATCGATCTTGACGCCAACGATGATCAGCTTGAATCTCCCACCATATTCTGCTCGGGCAGAGCGGGGACCGCGTCGATAGTTCCTCATGAATCAGGATCCGACCTTCGCCCGCTGTTTGAAACAATCATAAATTACATTCCGGCCCCCGAAGGGGATGAAAATAAAGGACTTCAGTTGCTTGTCTCTTCAATAGACTACAACGATTATGTGGGAAGAATAGGCATAGGACGGGTTGATAACGGTGTAGTTAAAGTGGGACAGGAAATCTCGGTGTGCAATTACCATTCGTCGGAAAACCCGAGAAGGACGAAGATAGTTTCCCTTTACGAATTCGACGGACTTAAAAGAAATCCCATAGAGTATGCGATGCCCGGAGACATAGTCTGCTTTTCGGGAGCCGAAAACATCACCATCGGAGACACCATCTGTTCGGTGGATTCGCCTTCGCCTCTGCCTTTTGTCAAGATAAGCGAGCCCACTCTTGAAATGACCTTTTCTGTCAACGATTCGCCCTTTGCGGGCAAGGAGGGAAAATTCGTAACCTCAAGACAGATCAGAAAGCGCCTTTACGACGAGCTTTTAAAGGACGTCTCTTTGAGGGTTGAGGACGGTGAGACCACCGATTCTTTTAAGGTCTGCGGAAGGGGAGAGATGCACCTTTCAATACTAATCGAGACTATGAGAAGAGAAGGCTATGAGCTTGCCGTCTCCGCTCCGAGAGTCATCTACAAGGAGATAGACGGCGTAAAATGCGAGCCGATGGAACGGGTGTATATTGACGTTGACTCGGAATTTGCGGGAAGCGTTATGGAAAAGCTGGGCGCGAGAAAGGGAGAGCTGGTCGACATGAGCGTGCACGGCAGCCGAACAAAGCTCGAATATTCAATACCCGCCCGCTGCCTTTTCGGATATCGCAGTAAGTTTATGACCGATACCCGCGGCGAGGGCATAATGAACAGCATATTTGACGGATATCAGCCTTTTAAAGGAGAGATAAACGCGAGATACACCGGATCTCTTGTCGCTTCGGAGGCGGGTGTCACCACTTCTTACGGCCTTTACAACACTCAGGAGAGGGGAGTTATGTTCATTGGCGTTCAGACCCCGGTATACGAGGGAATGATAGTCGGCGAAAATCCGAAATTGGGCGATATTTCCGTAAATCCCTGCAAGACAAAACAGCTTACCGCCATACGCTCCAAAGGCGCGGACGAAAAGCTTATACTGACTCCCGCCAAAATCATGGGACTTGAGGAGGCGATAGAATTTATCGCCGAGGACGAGCTTATTGAGGTCACTCCAAAGAGCATAAGACTAAGAAAGCAGATACTCAACACCGCAAATCGCCTTAAAGCGCAGGCAAAGCTGAAAAAATAAGGCTTTTAAAGCTTTAGTAAGCCGATTGCAATTTCTTGAATTCTTGAAAGCCGTGTTCACCGCGCCGAAAACGCCCAAAAGAGCGCACGATTCATCCTTGGGGATGAAAATCGCGCGCTCTTTTGAAATTGTTTTATCGGTCTGTTGTTTTGATGGCTTTATTGATTAAACGTAAAATGTTTGCGGTTTTCTTTAGGCGGATATTGGCGCCTATCATCGGCCTCTTGCGGCAAACGCTCTGACAATGGCGGCAAGGGCGGGAGCAAAAACAAGATTCACTGCAAACTCGACCACAAAGTTGAGCCCTGCGCAGACTATCACGAGAAAATATATTACCGACTGTCCCTGCGCCGCAAAGTTCTCGGCGATGGTGTTGCTCATTATAAGGCCTCCGAGTATGAAAAGCCCGGTGTTTATTATGGGAGCTGCCGCCGAGGAGATAAAGGACACCACGATGGGATTCAGCTTCTTTGTAAGCAGTTTGTAAATAAGTCCGGCGCCAAGTCCCGCAAAAGCGCCTTTTGCAAGGCAGAGAAGAGTCGTGAACAGGGGATGCAGGTTAAGAAGCGTGTTTGTAAAAGGGTCCGCGCCAGTAAGACCCGAGATAACGACCACGGCGCCGAAAGTAAGACCGAGAACGGCTCCGCTTATCGGGCCGAGAAGCATAGCGCCCAAAACTATGGGCACAAGTACGAGGCTGAAGGATGTGGGACCTATCTTGACTGAGCTCCACATAAGCTGGACCACTATGACAATCGCCATTAAAAGTCCGGTAAGTACTATTTTCGTGTTTCTTGATACGTTTAAAGTTTTTGAGTTGTTCATTTTTGTTTCCTTTCCGCTGATTTAAGAAGGGGTTCGGGTAAAAGCAGGGCACATATGAAAAAGTATGCGCATTAATTCAGAAAAACACCTTCTTTTTTAATTTTCCGAGTGCAAGCATAAGCGGCATACCGAAGCAGTAGCATGAGAGCGTTTGTCCGATAAAGACGGACAAAGCGATAAAGGGCAGTCCGTAATCCGAGCCGTATCCGTATTTTATTACAAACGGAATCGCCGCCGCGTTGAACAATACCTCGGGAAGAGGGACAAGCCAAACAGCGCCCTTAAAGGGAAGCTTACCGATCAAATACGCCCCGATCGCCCCGCACAAAGTGGCAATCGAGCCAAACACGATGTCCGCCGCGATAACGCCCTTAAAGCTCAGAATGTTTGCGACAAGACAGCCGATAAACAGACCGGGAATTGCGGCGGGCGTAAAATAGGGAAGAACGCACAGCGCCTCGGAAAGTCGTATTTGTATTTCTCCATAGGAAAAGGGCGCAAAGGCAAGCGTGATTACTGCGTACAGCGCTCCGATGATACCCGCGTATGCCGCAAGCCTTGCTTTTTTTGAAATGCCTTTCATATAAATTTAATTGTCTCCTTAGTTTTGATTATAGTGAGGATGGTTTCGAACTCACTTATTAAAGCGTATTTTATCATATATCGCATAAAATATCAAGTTACATTTTTTTTGCATTTGTATCTGACAATTTAGAGCGTATAGAATTTCGCCGTATTATCCGTTCTTTAAGATTTTATGTTTTTTTGCTTTTCCGTAGGCTTTTACCGAAAAGCGGTTGAAAAAGCGGTACATTAAATAAAGCAGAAAGAGGTAAAGAAGAGCCGTGAAAGCTATTTGCGCCGTCAATGAGAGGGCGGAGAGCGGAAGTCCGAATGGAAAGAGAAAGAAAATCAGCCTTGTTACAAACGTGGAAATTACTATGCTTATAAGAGGGAGCAGAGCGCGCAGGGCTATCTTTGTCTTGAATCTCACGACGCTCAGCAGCTTCCAAACCGAAAAAGAGGCATTTATAAGCTCGCAGAAAAATATTTCGGCGATATAGCCGTATATACCTATCCTCGGCACAAGAACAAAAACGATTATCACCGACAATAACGCGTCCATGATGTTCACCCGCATGGTGTAAAGCTGCTTGTCAAGCCCTTTTAGGATGCTGTCGGTAACGGTGTCAAGGTACATTACGGGAACAAGAGGAGCGAGCATCCTTATATACTCGGCGGCCTGTGTGCTTTTACATACCGCAATTCCAAGCTCATACGAGTAAAAGGACATTATTCCCGAGATTCCGATGCCGAATATAAGTACAAAGCCGAAAGCCGATGCCGTGACCCTTTCTATGCTTTCACGGTCACCCCGCGCGTTTCTTTCCGCTACCTCGGGAATCAGCAAATTTGAAAAGGGGGAGAGAAGGGCGTACGGGAACATTATAATAGGCAGCGCCATAGCCTGCATTATACCGTATGTGCGAAGGGCCTCGCTGTTGCTGCCTCCCCTTTTTTTCAGTCCCCAAGGTATAAGCAGGTGTTCGATTGTCACAAGTCCCGAGCGCACATAAGATGAAAGTGCCATGGGAAGCGCTATTGAAAGAAGCCTTGTATCGCCCTTTTCGATATCCCGTCCCGTTTTTGTTATGTACTTTTTCATGTCTGCTTTGTACATAATAAAGGAGTAAAGAAAGGAAAGAAGGTCGGCGCAGCAGCCGCCGCATACAACGCATACGCAGGCAAGCTCAAGGTCGCTCGGCATGAAAAAGGTGAGCAAAAAGACGCACACGCCTATTCTGACGCTCTGCTCGCAGAACTGTACGGCGGCGTTTTTTGAAACTCGGCGCACCGCGGTAAAATATCCGTTAAGGCATGAGGAGAGCGCGATACATGGAAGCGTTATCGCAAAAAAGCGCAGGGAGGTGATTGTCCTTTTGTCCCCCAAAAGCTTTATTCCGATGGGTGCGGCAAGGTTGAAAAGCAAGAAGGAGGCGGTAAAGCCGAATATAAGGCTGTAGCAGATGCACCGCTTCATATAGGAGCGCACCGCTCGGTGGCTGTTTGTTCCCAGCGCCTCGGAGACAAGTCTTGTCGAAGCGAGATTTACGGCGGAAGTGGCGAAGGTGATGGCAAATCCGTACACGCTTGAGACTAAGGTGAAAAGACCTATACCCTCAGCCCCCAGCCTCCCCGTAAGGTATACGTTGAAATAGACGGAGACCGCGCGCATTATTATCGCGGTAGCCGTAAGCAGTAATACGGATTTTATAAACTTTATCAGCTTTTGATTTTGTAGAAGGGACAACATAACATCTCCTGTATGCGGGAGCCTGTAAAGCTCGATGCGTGATGTTATGAATTTATGCAAAAAGAGCGATTTATATTGCATTATAAAGCGGTAAATTTGTAAAACTTCTTGAAAAAAAGCCGAGCGTGTGCTATACTAACTAAAGTAATTAAAAAGAATATGCGGTAAATTACAGCACGGATGAAAGGATTGATCAAAGTAATGAACAAGAGATATTTTATAGGAGGGGCGTGGCCGTATGCCAACAACTCCTTGCATGTCGGGCATCTTGCCGCGCTGCTGCCCGGGGACGTTATCGCGCGCTTCGGCAGAATGAATAAATGGGAAGTCATATATGTGTCGGGGACCGACTCGCACGGCACGCCGATCACCGAAAGGGCAAAAAGGGAAAAGGTGACTCCCGCCTCTATCGCGCAAAAATATCACGAGGAGTTTACAAGAGACTTTTCGGACATGCTTTTTTCGTATGACAAATACTCGGTTACCTACTCGCCCGAACACAAGGCGTTAGTGCAGGAGTATTTTAAAAAAATAGAGCAAAACGGATATATCTATGAGACGACAAACGAGCAGGATTACTGCGAAAATTGCAAGCAGTTTCTTTCCGACCGAGAGGTGGAAGGAAAATGTCCCGTCTGCGGCAAGGTGACAAGGGGCGATCAGTGCGAGTTCTGTATGGCTTCTTTTGATTCGGACGCGCTTACCGAAAAAAGATGCCGCACATGCGGCGCGCCGCCCTCAAAACGCATAAACAAACACCTTATGTTTGCTCTTTCAAGGTTTCAGAAGCCCATCGAGGATTTTACCTTGAAAATGGCTTCAAATTGGCGCTGGAACGCCGTAAACGAAACAAAGAAGTATCTTTTGCAGGGACTTCCCGACAGAGCCGCCACAAGGGATCTCACCTGGGGAGTCGAGGTCCCCAAGGAAGGTTACGAATCAAAGCGCATTTACGTTTGGATAGAGGCGGTGCTCGGTTACATGAGCGCGGGTACTCTTGCCGCCAAATCAAAGGGAATAGACTTTAAAGAGTATATGAAACAGGACGGGAATCTCAATGTCTACTACGTTCACGGTAAGGACAACATACCTTTTCACACCGTGATATTTCCCGCGCTTCAAATGGCGATCGATCCCGACTGGGCGCTTCCCACGCATATTGTCTCCAGCGAGTATATAAACATGAAAAACGAGAGCACCAGCGAGGAAGAAAAAATGTCAAAGTCAGTGGGCAATATCGTCAGTATACACGAGCTTGTTCAAAGCTTTCCGGCTGACGGTATCAGGTTCTATATGATCCTCAACAATCCCGAACGCCGAGACACCGCATTCTCAAAGTCCGATCTTGCCCAAAGCTACAATAAGATACTCGCCGGAGGACTTGGAAACTTTGTCAACCGCAATCTTTCTTTTATCAAGAAAAAGTTTAACGGCAGGGTCGAAAAGGGCGCCGTCGATGAAAATGTGAGAGAGCATATAAGAAAGCTTTACGACTACATGGGAGAAAAGTACGACGCAGCCGAGCTCAGAGCGTGCGCCGAGGCGATGACAGAGCTTATATCTTATGCCAATAAGTATTACGATGACAGAAAACCTTGGATACAGGCAAAGCAAGAGGATTTGGGAGATTTTTGGGACACGAGCGCCACATGCCTTTATTTGATGGCCAATATGGCAAATCTCTTTGCGCCTATCATACCCGCCGGATGCGAAAAGCTGCTTGAGATCATGTCTTTGGGAAAGCCCGAATGGAAAGAGATAGTTCCTCCCGAGAGCTTTGAGATCACACAATTGCCAATACTTTACGCAAGAATCGAACAGTAAACAGCAACAAAAAACACAAGTAACATTACCATTACCATTAATAGTATGGGGCTGCTCAAAGCAGCCCCATCAGATTGAAGACAAAGTCCTAAAAAGGGCTTTGTTTTTTTAGCGAGATATGGTATAATAGAAGCAAAGGAAGGGG
>CANPZU010000012.1 GCA_947588825.1 uncultured Clostridia bacterium | reverse complement strand
AACTTAATTATACCATACCAAAGATAGATTTTCTCTTTTTATTTTTTATTGGTTCATATCATTTTAACACATACAAAAAATAAAAGTTTAATACATTTTTTTGAGCCATTTGGATATTTCACCTGTAATGCCGCGAAGAGTACCCTCTTCAAGCGGAGATGCGAGTCCGGCCGATTTGACAAGTCCCGTAAAGGTATCGCTTCCGCCCCGTTTGACAAAATCCAAATACGTCTCCCATGCCTTATGAGGATTTGCAAGGTGCATGGCGAAAAACTCAAGCGACATGGTTTGCGCCATGCAGTAATCGATATAGTAGAACGGGTATATATAAATATGAAGCTGCCTTTGCCATCCCGCGCCTCTGCCATAGAAGGGTATGCCTTCAAAATCGATGTAAGGACGGTATATTTTTTCAAGACCTGCCCACGTTTGATTTCTTTCCTCCGGGGTCATTTCAGGATATCTGTAAACCGTCTCCTGGAAATGGTCGACCATCGTACCGTACGGCAGGAAGAGGAGCGCGTCCTCGGCATGGGATATCTGATATTTCTTTGTGTCGTCCCCGAAAAACAGATGATGCCACGGAGAGGTCAAAAACTCCATCGACATAGAGTGCGTTTCGGCTCCCTCCATCGAGGGCATGGAAAGCATATCCCATTTTATGCTTCTCTCAGCGATATAATCGGCAAAGGCGTGCCCAGCCTCGTGCGTGAGCACATCCACGTCTGCCGACGTGCCGTTAAAATTAGAGAATATAAACGGGTATTTATACTCAGAAAGGGAGGTGCAGTATCCTCCCGGCGCCTTGCCTTCCTTGGCGAGAAGGTCAAAAAGCTCGTTTTCCACCATGAGCTTTATAAAATCGGCCGTCTCGGGCGACATCTCGGAGTACATTTTTCTTGCCGCCTCTATAAGCTTTTGCGGACTTCCCTTCGGAGTCGGGTTGCCGTCGGGAAAGCTGTAACCCTTATCATAGTATTTGTAATTATCGACCCCGATCCGGCGCTTAATGTTTTCTGTTATCTGCCCCGCGAGCGGCACGACGTCCCTGATTATCTGGTTTCTGAAGATTTCCACCTCACGGGGGCCGTAGCAGTTTCTGCCGCGGCGCAGATAGCCGAGCTCGACGTAGCTCTCAAATCCCAACTTTTTTGCCTGCTTTGTCCTGTTTTTTACCAGCTTATCGAATATTTCATCAAATTTTTCTCTGTTTTCGTCAAAGAAACGCCCTTCGGCAAACGTCGCGTCTTTTCTCACCTGCCTGTCGCCGCTCTGCTTGAAGGGGCCCAACTGAGCAACAGTGAGTATCTGTCCCTGAAAGCTGATCTTTGCCGAAGCATACAGCTTCTGATACTCCGATTCAAGGGCGCTTTCCTCTTGCATAAGAGGTATTATTTCGGGCGAAAAGGACTTTATTTCCATTTCGGTATTAATGAATGTGATCTTGCCAAGTTCCTTCTCAAGCCCGTCCCGAAAAGGCGATTCGAGCATGGCGATATTAAAGCGCTGAGCCGCCTCGGCAATCAAGGGACCCTTTTCGTCGTAATAGCTTTTTTCCGCCTCGTAAAAGCTGTCATTTGTGTTTATCGTATGCCTGATATACGCTAAGGTGCTCATGGTATCAAAATGTTTTTGGGTTTGCTCAAGCTTTTTTATTATATCAAGCTGCGCCTTGGCGCTCTTTGCCCCTTTAAATTCCTCGACTATCTCATTTATGCTTTGAATCAAAAGGTCGGCGTCCGCTCTCTCATAGGGTATGTCGCTAAATTTCATAAAATCACTCTCCGTTATCATATTATCATATCAACGTTTATATATCTGTCCTCTCCGACTCCAAAGGCGCGGCAATCAGTCATTCAAGGCATTTTGCGGGACAGGAAGTAACCTGTCCCGCAAATAAAATAAAAATCATCTTCTGCCTTTAAGGTCGATTCCTTCCTTTGCGGCGCGAACTATATCCTTTACCCCGAGACCGAAAAGGTCGATAAGCTCACTCGCCTTTCCCGATTTGCCAAAGGTATCCATAACACCCACGCGAATAACGGGCACCGGGCAGGACCCGCAAACAGCCTCGCAAACGGCGCCGCCCAAACCGCCTATAACATTGTGCTCTTCTACAGTCACAATCGCTCCGCATTGCTCGGCGGCGCTCCTGACAAGCTCAGTATCAAGAGGCTTTACCGTCGGCATATCGATAACCGACGCATCGATTCCGCAATCAGAGAGCGCGGCGGCGGCAAGAAGTGCGTTACTCAGCATTATTCCGGTTGAAATAATAGCGACGTTTTTCCCCGTTTTGTGAACTGTTCCCTTGCCTATTTTAAATGAGCAGCCGTTTTCGTAAATCACAGGTACTGCGAGGCGTCCGAGTCTTATATAAACGGGGCCGTCATACTCCGCCGCCGCAAAAACCGCCTGTCTTGTCTGTATTGCATCCGAAGGATTTATGACCGTCATACCCGGAATAGAACGCATAAGGGCGATATCCTCAAGGCACTGGTGGGTCGCGCCGTCCTCGCCCACGGTTATCCCGGCGTGAGTGGCGCATATTTTAACGTTTAAATGTGGGTATCCCACCGAATTTCTTACCTGTTCGAAGGCTCTTCCCGCCGCAAACATGGCAAATGAGCTGGCAAACGGGATTTTCCCGGCCGCAGCGAGTCCCGCGGCGATTGAAATCATGTTTTGTTCCGCAATTCCGCAGTCGAAAAATCGGTCGGGAAACGCATTTTTGAAATAGAGCGTCTTGGTAGCCTCCGCAAGATCGGCGTCAAGGACCACAACATCCGAATTTTTACCGCCGAGTTCGGCAAGAGCCTTTCCGTAAGCCTCTCGAGTTGCAATATTTTCGCTCATTTTATTTCTCCTTTATAGCTCTTGTAAAGGTTGTCAAGCTCGGCTATCGCCTCTTCATACTGTTCTTTTCCTGGAGCGCTGCCATGCCAATTAACCTTGTTTTCCATATAAGAAACGCCCTTGCCCTTCACAGATTTGCAAATGAGCATCGTCGGAGCGTCCTTGCACTCTCTCGCCTTTTGAAATCCGTATTCGATACTGTCAAAATCGTGAGCGTCAATTGTCAGGACGTTCCATCCGAAGGAAGCAAACTTTTGATCAAGCGGAGCGCTGTTCATTACATTTGCTGTGGCTCCGTCTATTTGAAGTCCGTTGAGATCGACCATGGCGCAAAGGTTTGAGAGCTTATAGTGGGATGCGAACATCGCGGCCTCCCATACCTGTCCTTCCTCGCACTCGCCGTCTCCAAGCAGGACGTACACCCTGAAATTTTTTTCCTTTCCGACCAGCGCCATACCGCATCCGGCCGATATTCCCTGCCCGAGAGAGCCGGTTGACATATCTACCCCGGGTATATGCTTCATATCGGGGTGTCCCTGAAATATCGAGTCCTTTTGCCTCAGTGTCGACGCTTCCTCGTGCGTAAAGTATCCCCTTTGCGCCAGGGCGGCGTAAAGCGCGGGCGCCGCGTGGCCCTTTGAGAGCACGAAACGGTCTCTTTGCGGATCCTTGGGATTTTCAGGATCGATCCGCATCTCTTTAAAATACAAATAGCAAAGCAGGTCCGCCGCGGAAAGCGAGCCGCCCGGATGTCCGCTTTTAGCGTTATAAACGCTTGTTACAATGCTCTTTCTTATCAGCGTCGCGTCAAGCGAAAGCTTTGTTTTTTCGTTTTGATCCATTGAAATTTTGTCCGCCTTTCGTGCATTTGCATTATTCCCGTATTATGGGTCGGTATATTTATCAAAATTATGTGACAGGGCTTTTGCAAGTCGTTTTTTCCGCATATATCGTGAAACGGCACACTTTACGCCTGCAAAAGCGCGCGCCAAGCCGCGCAAATATTATAGCATGTACAAAGGTCAAAATCAATAGATTTTTGGCATTAGAATCCACTTTTCTATTGAAAAGAATATAAAAATATGTTAAAATCAATTGGGACGCCGATAAAACGCCCTTATATTCCTTTATTTTTATTGAGGAGCACGCAAAAATGAAAATCATGCACTCCGCCGACCTTCATCTGAGCTCAAAAATGGAGACAAGCCTTTCGCCCGAACAAGCGCGCGAGCGCCGGCGAGAGCTTATGTCGACCTTTTTTAGAATGACCGAGTACGCAAAATCAAATAACATACCCGCGTTTATCATTTCAGGGGACATTTTTGACAGCGTGTCCGCGCCAAAAAAGGTTGTAAACGACTTTATCTCCTGTATCGCCGCATGTCCTTCTACCGATTTTTTTTGTATCTGCGGCAACCATGACAGAGAGTGCTTTGAAAAGGCAAGCTCTTTGCTGCCCCAAAACCTCATGATATTCAGCAAAGAGTGGAAGAGTTATAAAAGGCAGAACGTCACCTTCACGGGAAGAGACGTCCTGGACCCAGAAATGTATGAGGAGCTCCAGCTTGACGCATCCTGCTTCAACATTGTGATACTTCACGGCACGGCGCTTTCTTCCTCCGACGCAAACGACACAAACGAGCGCGACAGCATCTCCCTTGCGCGCCTTAAAAACAAAAATATAGACTATTTGGCGCTCGGACACCTTCATTCCTTTTCCCTTCGGGCTCTTGACGAGAGAGGATTGCTTTGCTACCCCGGATGTCCCGAGGGGCGCGGCTTTGACGAATGCGGCCCGAAAGGCTTTATTCTGCTTGACACCGACGCCGGCAAGGAAGAGGCAGTCAGCTTTGTGCCAATATGCCAAAGGCAGCTGCACGAGGTGAACGTCGATATCGATCAAAACGATCTTTACCTTGCGGATTTCGAAAAGAAGATAAACGAGGCGCTTAAGGATATTCCAAGCACCGATATGGTCAAGGTGACGCTTCGCGGATACACCGCGTCGGAGGCCGAAAAGGATATTGGGGCGCTATGCCACAGGCTGAACGAGAAATTTTACTTTGCAAGGATAAAGGATCTCACTTCACTTTACATAAATGAAAAGGACTACATAGGAGATATCACGCTGAAAGGCTCCTTCATACGCATAATTTCAAAGCTTCAAGAGCAGGATGAACTTTTGCGGGACGTCGCCGAATGCGGAATAAGAGCGCTTCGGGGGGAGGACATCGAATGAGACTTTTACAGTGCCGCGTTGAGAACTTCGGCAGGCTTTCAGGCACGACGTACACATTCACTAAAGGCATGAACCAATTTCTTGACGGCAACGGTTCGGGAAAAACCACTCTTGCCTGCTTTATAAAGGCCATGTTTTACGGTCTTTCCGCATCAAGAAGCAGATCTGTGGAGGACAATGAAAGAAAAAAATTCGCACCTTGGCAAGGAGGACTTTACGGAGGAAGTCTGACCTTTGTTCACGGAGAAAAAACCTACAAAATAGAGCGATCCTTCGGTAAAACCCCAAAAGACGATTTTTTTAAACTAACCGACCTGAAAAGCGGAAAGCCGTGCGAGGACTACAGCGAAGATATAGGTCAGGAGCTTTTCGGTATAAACAGCCACGCCTTTATTAAAAGCGTGTATTTTTCAAAGGACATACCCGGTGAGAAAAAAGAAAAAGACGGGATAGAGAGCATAACCGCAAAGCTGAACGGGATAACCGATCCGTCTGACGTCGCAAGTTACAACAGCGCGCAAAAGAAGTTGACCGAACGCCGCAAACAGTATGAGAATTCGGAGAGGGCTCTTAAGGGGAAGCTCGATGAAACACAAAAAGAGCTGATACTGCGAAAATCACATGAGCAAGAGCTTGATGACGCGAGCGCGACGCTTGAAAAACTGCGCCTTAGTGAAAAAGAGCTGGAAAAGGAGGAGGAGCGTCTTGAGAGTGAGTATAAGAACGCTCTGACATATGAAACGCGCCTTACAAAGCACAATTCATACATAAGGATAAAAGACGATATCGATCAAAAAAAAGAAGAACTGCGATCTATTTCGGATTTTTTCGGAGGAGACATACCAAACGACACCGGCAAAATTGCAGAGCTTGAAAAAAAATACTCCCTCTTTTCTTCCCTGACTCAAAAAATACAGGCAGCCGATTCCCAAAGCTGCCGCTATGCCGCCCGCTTTGAAAAAGAGTTCCCGAACGCCCTGCCGGAAGCCGCAAGGCTTAAAGAGCTTCAGAGAGTCTATAACGGCGCCCGCCTTGAAATTGAAAATTTAGAAAAGACAAATACAACCAAAAGTACGTACGCGGATTCTCCCTCAAACGTTCCCCTTTTGTCGGCAAACGAGCACGCCCGAATATCGAGGCTGCTTTACGAAAGAGACGAGGCCCAAAAAGAGGCTGATCTTGCAAAAGGCGCTCTTGGTACGGCGCAAAGCAAAAGGCTTCCTCTTGTCTTTATTATATTGAGCGTCTTTTTCGGAGTGATCTCTGTTACTACCGGTCTTTGCGCTTTTTGGGGGCGGGAACTTGCGGCGCCCTTGGTTATTATTGCCGTTATCGCCCTTGTTTTATTTGTTATATCCGTTGCCTCATGTATTATTGTCGCCCGAGGCATATCAAAAGAGCAAGCGCGCTTAAAGGACAGGTACGCCAAGCTCTCCTCTCTTGCCGCGGAGCGTAATGCGCGCCTCAGGGACTATGAGCAGACCTTTATGTGTGCGCTCGGGAACGAGGCGGCGCTTACCTCGCTTTGGGAAAAGGCGCAAAACGCAAGAGAGCGTATGGCGCGCGACGTTGAGTACAAAGCCAAACGCGCCGAGGCCGACATGGCGCTGAAACATGCAAGCGACGGCATACTCTCCTATTTCAAAACGCTCGGACGCGAAGATCTCGCGCCTCAAGATATCGACCGTCTGATATCCGATCTTGAAACGTACGAAAGAATACACGACGAGGCAGAGAGTATAACAAAGCAGGCAAACAGTGCCAAAGCCGAATTTGAGCTTTACAAGTCCGAGATATCGCTCTACCTGTCCTTCTTTGAATTTGGCGAAGAGCTTGACATACGGGAGCGCTTTCAAAATCTGCGCGATTACATATCGCGCGGAAAAAGCCTGAAAAACGCGATAGAGGCCGACAAAGAGGCGCTATCGTCCCTTATCTCCTCGGACCCCGAATGCGCTCTTTCTCCTTTGCGGGATACAGAGAGCGCTCCGCCAAGCGGCCCGGACGTCGCGCTGCTCATAGAAAAAAACAAAGAAGAGCTTTCCTCGCTTCGGTCTCAGATAAACTATAATAACGTGCTTATAACAAAGCTCAGTGAGCTTTGCGAGGGTGAGGAAGAGCTCGAAGAGGAATTAAAAAGGACGAAAGAGGAATACGAAAGAGTAAAGTACCGCCTAAAGGTGATAAACATGACCTCAACTTTGCTTGAACAGGCAAGGCAGGACCTCTCTGGCAGATACCTTGAATCGCTCCGGGAAGGCTTTAAATATTATATGGAACTTATCGGCAAATCCTCGCCCGATATAAAACCTTCCTATACCGAAAGCTCGCTTGACAGCGATCTTAAACCGACGCTTTCGGGCGAGGGGATAATGCGCGAGGCAGAGTATTTCAGCAGCGGAACCCGCGATCTGATGGAGCTTGCCATGCACCTTGCCCTTTCAAAGTCGCTTTTTGAGGGGATGAGGACCTTTATCATCATGGACGATCCGTTTGTCAATCTTGACAAGGAAAAAATCGAAAGAGCGCTTGACTTTCTCGGCGATCTCGCCTTAAATGAGGACGTTCAGGTGATTTACTTTACCTGCCATGAAAGCCGTCTGCCCCAAAAATCAGATTATATGAGCTTGTAATATCCCCGACAAGAGAAGAAGCTCCCCTTTTTGATGCACGGCAGATGATAATACCCCCGTTTTTTCGCCCTTGATTTCTGTTGTAGATTTCAAGGGCGTTTTCCCTTTTGCAATCTTCAATAAAATAATAAATCTTGTCATTTCCGTTTGTCAGAGCGGCAAACGGGATACCCGCCGAGTACGCAAAAATTATCCCGTGAAGACGTGAGGAAACAAGAGCGTACGCTCTTTTTATCACATCCTCGATAATATCAAAGTCGGTGTTTTTCACAAACACACTTTTGCTCATTCTCGCGTATTCACGGCAAATACCGTTATCCTCCGGATGCATAGCCAAAAACAAAATCTTTTTATCAGTTTTTTTGGCAAAGAGCAGAGCGTATTTGCAAGCCGCGTCTTCCCCTTTTTTAGGGGTACATACTATAAAATCGCGCTTTGAGGTCAATGTGCGGGAGCTTTTTGAAGAAAGCAGCGCGGGATCGGGCGAAATAATACAAAGGGCGCTCGGGGCAAGCGCGCGGCAGATATCATATGAGTGTCTGTCCCTTAAAACAAGAGCCCTTGCATGCCCGCACACATACCTTGTCAAAATACCCGAATCCTCTACTCCCCCGTAAATGACAAAGGGCAACCTCATAAGGGTTGCCAACATTGCCACTGCGGTATAATAGAACAGCGAGCGGCGGCTGCTGATGCTTTGAAGGAGCGTTCCGCCTCCCAAAATAAGAAGGTCGCTTTTTTTCATCGCCGATGCGACGGAACAAGGCGAGTACCGATTTACCGCAGGCACACCGTGAAGGTCCCGAGTCCTATGCGGTTCTTTTGACATGACAATAAGATTTGCTCTGCTATATCGCACCATTCTGTCAAGTATCGCCTCGTCCCCCGCGTTTTCAAAGCCGATATAACCGCAAATCAGCACATTCAAGGCTCACTTGTCCTCAACTGAAGGGCTGATCGTCTCCTCCGAATAATCGATATAGTTCAGCGGGTCGGCCTTTTCGCCGTCTACCGTAAGCTCAAAGTGCAGATGAGCCTCGTCCGCCTGCTCCACAATGGCGCTTGATCCTATCGCCCCTATCGTCTGCCCCTTTGACACTTCGCATCCCTCGGCTATTCCCTCGGGAAGCTCCTGCGCAAGGTTTTTGTAAATACTCACCATACCGTTTTTGTGATCGATTTCGATGCAGTTGCCCATGAAATAGTCATAATACACGGCTGTGACCGTGCCCGCCTCGCATGCCATGACCGGAGTTCCCTCGTCGGCGGTAATGTCGATTCCCGTGTGTGTGCGGTAGTCGTCCATTGTCATCGAATATGAGAGATTTTCAAGGTCGTGATGTTTGTTGAGCACCCCGGTACAGGGCATAATCAGTTCTATGGGACCGTTATCGACGTCGGTCGACGGCTGCTTGTCACCGCCCGCATTGCCGCTTGTCGTCCCCTGAGTATTGGGGTCGGCGTTTTGATTGTTCGGGTCGCCTGTAAGATTCGGGTCGAGCCGCGCCGAGGTGGTGGTGAGCGTGCCCCTTCTTGAGCCGCGCTGAGACGCAAACGCCACAACTGTCACGATTATCACCGATATGATAACTACCACGGCTACAACATACAAAATATTGGTCACCGCTTTGTCGCTTAAGATTTTTTTGGTTTTCTTCATAAAATCAACCTGCCTTTACTTTTTTTCCTTCGGTTATATTTTTGCCGCGTCAGACAAGATTATGCAGTCTTTTTTACGCTTTTAAAAAAAACAAAAAATCCAAACTCAATTTTTTGCAAAAGGCGGCCCGCTCCTTTCTTTCAAATTGAAAAAAGGCCGCTTTATATGCTTTACCCTGTTTCCTCTTTTTTTGAAGTCGAAAAAAGATTGACAATAAAGCTTACCTATGCTATAATGACATTGGATTTGGGCGCGAGTGCAAACCGTTTCGCAAATTCGCAGCCCGCAAATCAGAAAATCAGAAATATTAAAATAAACAAAAGAAAAGAGGAAAAGACCTTGATACTTGTAACAGGAGGAACGGGATTTATCGGCTCGCATACCGTGGTCGAGCTTCAAAAAAGCGGATACGAGGTCGTCATTGCCGACAATCTTGTAAACTCAAAGATCGAAACGCTTGACAACATAGAAAAAATCACGGGGATAAAGCCGAAGTTTTACCTTGCCGACGTCTGTGACGAGGGAGCGCTCCGACAAATATTCGCCGAAAACGCCATCGAAGCGGTAATACATTTTGCGGGACTCAAGGCAGTAGGTGAAAGCGTTTCAAAGCCATATGAGTACTATTCCAACAATATAGTTAGCACTCTTACCCTTTACAAGGTGATGCGCGACTTTTCCTGCAAAAACTTCGTGTTTTCCTCGAGCGCAACCGTGTACGGAATGAACAACACTCCCCCGTACACCGAGGATCTTCCCACCTCCGCCACCAACCCCTACGGACAGACAAAATTCATGCAGGAGATAATCCTTTCCGATATTGCAAAGGCGGATTCTGACTTTTCAGTCGCTCTTCTGCGTTATTTCAACCCCATAGGAGCGCATGAGAGCGGGTATATAGGCGAGGACCCCAACGGGATTCCCAACAACCTGATGCCCTATATCTGCAAGGTGGCTATAGGAAAGCTTCCTTATTTGAATGTATACGGAAACGACTACGACACCCCGGACGGCACGGGCGTGCGCGACTATATACACGTCGTCGACCTTGCAAAAGGCCACATAGCGGCTCTTGAGTACATCATGAAGAACAAGGGCGTACTCACGGTAAACCTCGGAACTGGCAAGGGCAGCTCGGTGCTCGACATTGTTAAGGCATTTGAAAAGGCGAGCGGAGTGCACATAGAGTACAAAATAGCAGGCCGCAGACCCGGAGACGTCGCGACGGTGTACGCATGCACCGACAAAGCGACAAAGCTCCTCGGATGGAGCGCAAAACGCAGCCTTGACGACATGTGCAGGGACAGCTGGAACTTTATTTCAAAGAAAAAATAAATTATGACTTTTCAGACAAAGCGCCGTTTTTCTTATTGACAAAAAACGGCGCTTTGTTATAATTATAGATGATAGTCAGATTTAATATCAAAATCCAACCCGATCGCTACGCGATGCTTGACACGCTGCAGCATCTGACCACTTTTCTTTCGATGGCGTCCTTTATAAGACCGTACCCCTTTTCCGTGGGGTGTATCCCATCCTCACACATAAGCTCGCAGTAGTCGTGTGCGCAAAGAAAAGGAAGCCGTATGTCGATCTTTTCGCATTTTAGAGAGTCGGCTATCTCGCAAACCTTTTGATTGTAGCTCTCATGCCACCGATAAAGCATACTTTCATCTCCCAGCCAACGCAGTATGTTTTCTTTGCTGAGGCCGCGGCTTATCCAGTTCATATATTTGCCCTGGTCGAGCGGAACGAGGGTGGAAAGCATCACTCGCGCTCCCAAAGAACGCGCGTACTTTATGCACTCCCTGTACGCCGACTCGAATCGCTCAAGCGGAGTAAACGGCAAAATACCCTCGCAATCCCGGCTTGAAACGCGCGCCCAGTCAAAATTGCAGTCGTTTCCCCCAAAATCGAAAATAACAACGTCCCCGCGGTGGTCGCCCTCAAATTTTTCGAAGAGAATCGAGCGGCCTTTTTCAACAGTCGCCCCCATCTTTGAAAAATTGCACACCTCAAAACCCATCTCGCAAAGCTCTCTCATTCTCATTTGCGAACACAGGCGGTATTTTGACTGCTCTTTACAATATATTATGCCTTTAAGGATACTGTCTCCGATAAGGTATATCCTGTTCATGTCTGACCTTCCTCCGTTTTCTCGGCGTTACCGTTTCAAAAAATAAAACGCAAATTTTTTACATTTGCCTGACGTTATTTTACAGCATTTTTTCTCGAAATTACACCTACTTATTCGTTTTGAAGATATACCGTTTAAAATCCGGCGGTAGAGAAGAAAACGCGGCGCTCTACCGGCAGTAGAATCGCCCGTTTTAAAGGAGTTTTTTTGCAATGAACAATATAAAATCAATAATAGGAGCCAATATCGTTGCCCTTCGCTCCGCCTCCCGCATGACCCAGCTCACCCTTGCCGAAAAGCTGTGCTATAGCGACAAGGCGGTCTCAAAGTGGGAGCGGGGAGAGTCGCTTCCCGACATAACGGTGATAAAACAGATCGCCGACCTTTTCTCGGTGAGCGTCGATTACATAATAAGCGATCACAGCAATGAAGAAAAGCCCGCTCCCGTTTTGCAGGGGGAAAGCGAAAGATACAAAAAAATAAGAAGGACCAACAGAATACTTATTACCCTTCTCTCACTCACGGGCGTATTCTTTGCCGGACTTCTTGCCTTTGTGCTGATATGGATAATCGCACGCAAGCTGTTTTTTTTGATTTTGCTCTGCTGTCTGCCGGTAAGCGCCGTCATTACGCTTGTATTTGGCAGCATATGGGAGGATCACGGCAAAAAGCGACTTGCAAATTACCTTAGCATAACCCTGCTTATATGGAGTTTGCTGCTTATACTCTTTTTCGTAACCGACCTGACATGGCAGTATTTCCTTCTCGGCGTTCCGACCCAGATTGCTCTCACGCTGGCCTGCCTCATAAGACCGGGCAAGAAAAAAGCTCCCCGCGAGGACGATAATGAAAAAAAGTAACGCGTGCAAAAAACACAAATATAATATTTAACGCGCAATATTTTAATATTCAATTCAATAACAATAACCAATTACAAATAACAAGTAACCGACAACGCGGTCTTTGTTTCTCTGCTCAAAGATCAAAAGCCCAAAAGGAGCACCATGACAAAAAAGATTTTTTTGAGTATTTTTCTTATAACTATCTGCGCCCTTATCTTTGCAGTCGTTTCCATGCTGTTTGTGACGGGCTCGTACATCAACAAGCGCATAAAGGAGGAGCTTTATAACGAAGCGAACTATCTCGGCGCGGGCATTGAAAGCTCGGGAGAAGGCTATATGACAAGGCTCTCTCAAAGCGGCCACAGGGTAACATGGATATCCGGCGAGGGAAACGTGCTGTTTGACAGCCGCGGGGAGGACAATGCCTCAATGAGCGGCTACCTTGAAAGAGAAGAGGTCAAAGCAGCGCTCGAAAGCGAGGACGGATACGGATACTCCTCTCGCTATTCGGATACAATGTCAGAAAAAACCAACTACTGTGCTAAAAGGCTTAACGACGGCTCGGTGATAAGGGTATCAAGCGCCCATTATTCCATATGGGAGATACTCATTGACATGATGAGCTCGGTCGTATTAATAAGCGCCCTCACCCTGATTGCAAGCGCGGCGCTTGCAATCGTGCTTTCGAGAATGATAGTAAAGCCGATAAGCCTTATCGATATTGACAAGCCGGACGTGACCCATGCCTACAGCGAGCTTCGCCCGGTCGTAAAAAAGCTGTCGGACCAAAAAAAGCGAATAGACAATCAAATAGCAGAGCTTCGCCTCAAACAGACCGAATTTGAAGCCATAACCTCGAATATGAGCGAGGGAATGATAACAGTCGATTATATGGCAAACGTCCTGACCTGCAACCAAAGCGCGAAAAGAATCCTCGGCTGCGGCGACAAGACTCCCTCAAACGCGCTTTCCCTTACCACCGGAATAGAATTCCGTCAAAGCATGATGACCGCTCTTTCGGGCAAAAAGGCACAGTCGCAGCTCAAAACGGGAGGATTTTGTTACAGCATAATAGCAAGCCCTGTAATCGAAGACGGCAACGTAAACGGCGCGGTTATAGTTTTGCTGGACGAGACCGAAAAGGAGAGCCGCGAGGCGCTGCGGCGTGAATTCACCTCAAATGTCTCGCACGAGCTTAAAACCCCGCTGACCTCTATCTCGGGATTTGCCGAGCTGATAAGAGACGGCCTTGTAAACGACGGGCAGCGCGCGCATTTTGCCGACAATATCTGCAAGGAATCGGCAAGAATGCTCTCTCTTATAGACGATATAATCAAGCTCTCGCGGCTGGACGGCAAGGAGATTCCCTATGATAAAACGCGCATCGACCTTTACGAATGCGCGTCACAGGTAAAGGAGCGTCTTGAAGGCATTGCCGCAAAGAGAAGCATCACTCTTTCCCTGACCGGAAGCAGCGCATACATCGAGGGAAATGCCAATATAGTCGAGGATATGATATACAATCTGTGCGACAACGCGATAAAATACAACAATGACCGAGGCAGCGTTATTGTAGATGTGGGCGAGCATAAAGGACGCTCTTATTTTTCGGTGAGCGACAACGGCATAGGCATCCCTCCCTCCGAGCTTTCCAGAATCTACGAGCGCTTTTATCGAGTAGACAAAAGCCACTCCAAGGAGATAGGAGGCACGGGACTCGGTCTTTCGATAGTAAAACACGCCGCCATATACCATAACGCAGAGATAGACACCCAAAGCACCCCGGGAAAGGGCACAAAAATAACCGTTACCTTCTGATTTTACATAGATTTAATATAGGTATAGCATGTACTTTACATTAATCGACTAAAATCGAGGATGTAGGGCAAAGCAAAGGCCCGAAAATCAAGTTGTTTTTGAGGTATACCGTGAACGTATTCGACATACTTACTCTTGTCTGCGGTCTTTCTCTCTTTCTTTACGGAATGAACGTCATGGGCGACGCGCTGAAAAGAAGCGCCGGCTCCAGACTCAAAACATTTTTAAGTCAAATGACCTCAAATCCTTTTAAGGGGTTTTTGCTCGGCAGCGTCGTCACGGCGGTTATCCAGTCCTCCTCCGCAACGACCGTCATGGTCGTCGGCTTTGTAAACTCGGAAGCAATGACGCTTACTCAGGCGGTCGGCGTGATACTCGGCGCAAATGTGGGAACGGCGGTCACCTCTTGGATGACCGGTCTTTCGGGTATCGGCAGCAGCGGCACCGACGTTGGCGTCGCTCTCAATTGGCTGAAGCCCTCCGCATGGATGCCCATACTCGCTCTTATAGGTATCATGCTTCTCATGTTCTCAAAGCGGGATATCAGAAAAAACATAGGGGTCGTTCTGCTCGGCTTTGCCGTACTTATGATCGGTATGGACTATATGTCCGACGCCGTTTCGGGTCTTCAAAACAGTTCTTCCTTCCGCTCCATCCTCACCATGTTCAACAACCCTCTGCTCGGAGTGCTCTCGGGGACCATACTATCGGCTATCGTCCAGTCCTCCTCGGCCTCGGTCGGTATACTTCAGTCGCTTACGACCACGGGAGCAATCTCTTACGGCACCGCGATTCCCATTATAATGGGGCTTAATATCGGCGCTTGCGTACCCGTTCTGCTTTCTTCTATCGGTTCCACCAAAAACGGCAAACGCGCCGCCTTTATATATCTCTATTTCAACGTGATAGGCGCTACGGTTTTCATGAGCGGCTTCTATCTGATCGACGCTTTCGTGCACTTCTCTTTTGTCAGCAGCAAGATCGGAACTATCGGCGTGGCGGTGGTCCACAGCATATTCAAGCTTGTCTCCGCGCTCGTTATCCTTCCCTTTTATAAAAAGCTTGAAAAGATCGCAAGGCTCACAATACGCGATAAAAAGGGCTACAGTCAGAAAAGTCTCCTTGACGAAAGACTTCTCACCACTCCCTCCATCGCGGTCGAACAGGCGGAAATTGTGGCAAAGGATATGGCAATCCTTTCACGTGACGCGCTTAAACGCTCGCTCGCCCTTCTTGAAAACTACAATGAGGATGAGGCAAACACCATCCGCAGCTATGAGACCGAGGTCGATAAATACGAGGACGCGCTGGGTACCTATCTTGTCAAGCTCGCAAGCAGAAGCATGAGCGAGAATGACAGCCATGAAATAACGAAAATTCTCCATATCATAGGCGACCTTGAACGCATATCCGACCATGCCGTCAACCTTGTGCGCTCAGCCGAGGAAATAGCCGAAAAGAAGGTGAAATTTTCCGAGATGGCTTCCCATGAGCTGGAGGTGCTTTCCGGCGCAATAAACGAGATACTTGACATAGCCTGCAACGCTTTTATAAGCGACGATACCGAAATTGCATCTCTTGTCGAACCTCTTGAGCAGACGGTCGATTACCTGAAAAACCAAATCAAGCTCAACCACATTCTCCGTCTCCAAAAAAACGAATGCAGCATGGAACACGGCTTCGTGCTCTCGGATATACTGACCAACTGCGAAAGAGTGGCGGACCACTGCTCAAATATCGCCGGTTGTGTCATAGAAATCATGCGTTACGACGCGCTCGACGTGCACAAATACCTCGAAGAGGTCAAATCCTCCCACGGCGAGTTTGAGGAAAAATACAAGGAATACCGCAGAAAATACGCGCTTTGACAGCATGATGTATTTTGCGGCGCGAAAACAAAAGCTTTATCGGGAGAGTCCTGTTGTAAAAGGACCCTCCCGACTTTTTTACTTTTTTAATAATGCGGCAAAAAATATAAAATCGTATAAAAAAGGCAAGCAAAAAAACAAGGACCCTGCAAAGTAAAAACAGGCCGTGCCTGCAAATAAATATAGGCGGCGGCCGTTTTCACAGATTTACATGAATCTTATTTTATCTTGGCAACGGGCAATGAAAGTATTGAATTCTCTTTAGCCCTTATTACCACCCGCAGAGGATGAAGCTCCTGTTCAAGGCTCATGGGCATCGGAGTACCCTTGTCAAGATGGCTGACAAGAAGGGAAAAATAGTCATGACAATTTGATGTCGACAAATCAAAATCAAAATCGCTCTCCTGCGTATAAACATGGGTGCGCGCTCCCGCGTCGCATATTTCAAGCATTCCGCGATCGCCGAATACCCTGACGCATTCGTTGCCCCAGCTCTTAAAGCTCTTGGGATTTAAGTAATTGAGGCACACGGAGGCGACTCCCCCGTTTTGCAGCGTCATTGCCATGCTTGCCGCGGTGAACATTCCTTTATGCAGATCAGGGTCGCTCAAACGCGTTTCAAAGGCGCTGATCTTATCGACCCATATGCCGGTAATATGCTCGATAAAGCGTACCGCGTGCACTCCTACCCAGCGAATAAGGCCCCCGTCGGTTTCCTCGTCCTGCGGACGCGAAGATATACGGTTCGGATAGGACTTTTGCGCGTAAACCTGAACGACGTTTCCTATAATCCCGCTTTGCACATATTCCCTCGCCTTCCAATACGGTTCGGCGTAAATCGTGTCGACGTATTCGTGAAATTCCACATTGTTTTTTTGCGCCGTTTTGAGAATAAGCTCAAGAGAATCCTCAGAAAGCGCCGCCGGTTTTTCGGCATAAACGTGTTTTTTAGCCTCCAAACAGGCGATTGCATCCCTTGCCTGTTCTTTTCTGCTTGCCGAACAGAGCGAAACAAGGTCGAGTTCCTTTATTTTCAGCATCTGATCCAAGCTTTCACAAACGGCAATACCCGGATGCTCGTCCTCGAGCTTCTTTGAAATATCCTTCGGAAGACATATGGCGACAAGCCTCACATCGCCGCACTTTTTGACTTGGTTGTAGATTTGATGGCCGTTTGCGCCGTACAATCCTATATTCAGCGACATTTTCTCATTCCTTTCATTTTTTCGGTGCCCTTTATATTCTCATATAATTGACAGGGCGGGATTTTTATAAATTTCAAGCATTCTTTCATAAAGTCCGTCAACATAGACGAGATTTCCCCGTTCTCTTATAAGGGAAGGATCAAAGTTTTTGATGTTGAAATTTTTCTGAATATGATTTATAAGTCTTGTATGGACCGCCGCGGCTTCTATCGAACACATACTTGAGCTCTTATCGCCCATCGCAAGGCGTATGGCGCAATCAAGCTTTAAGTAATCGTTGGCGAACGGGTCGCCGTATACCGTCTTTTCCCCCTTTTCGGGAATAAAGACGATATTTTGGTAGTCAGTGTACTCCTTGGGCATAAGGGCGATCGAATCCGCCGTGCGCTTTGCGCAGTAGCAGACCTTTCCTTTATCAAAGTCCATCTCAAAAACGGGCTCAAAGTTTTTATCCACCGGGTGGGCGGCAAGAAAAAGCGCTTTCGCTTGGTTTTTTAGAGTGAAGGTTATTTTTGCGCTGTCAAAATTTTCAATGCTGTTTGCCCGGTACAGCTCGGCGCAAATGTCATGAGGCTCAGCCGAAGCGTTGAGATCGCCCATTAGAAAGAGAAGATTGTGAAGATAGTGCGCGGCGGCGTTGTTTGCTATACTGTCATAGATCAAGGTGCCGTCGTCAAGCGCGATTTTTCCCGCCCAGCGGCTTCCTCTTTCATAATATGCCCGGTCTCTTTTCCAAAGCACCATGGTTTTCATAGACCTGCATTTTCCGAGCTTTCCCGAGATAATATCTCTTTTTAATGAATTTATCGCGGCGCTGTAAGACCACTGATAGCCTATGCAGCAAGAAAGGCCGCTTTTGTTTTTTTCATCGATAATAAGCTCGATATCCCTTTCGTCGGCGCAGAGCGGCTTTTCGCAAAGCACGTGAGAGTGATTTTTAAGCGCCTCAATAATCTGCCGGGTGTGAAAATGTATAGGCGAGGCTATGACGCTCAGATCGACCGCCGTACTCTTATAAAGCAGATCGGCGCTTTGATACACCGGAATGTTTTTCGAATAGACCTCGTCCATTCGGGAAGCGCTTTGGGGATAGGGTTCCACAAGTCCCACCGTTTCGATTCTCTCGTCGTTTTTATCCAGTATATAATTCAGATAAGTTCTGCCGTATCCGCCGATACCAATCAGTGCGAGTTTAATTTTTGAACTGTTCATAACAAGCTCTCCCGTTTTCAGTATACATTTTTATTTTCCCTGTAAAGACGCCAAACATTTTCAAAAAAGCTGTCTTCTTCAGGGATCGGACGTACCGCGCGCCACATGCAGCGATACGATTTATTATCGTCATTAAACGTTGTTTCCTGTATAAGCCCCGAGGCTTCCTTATTCTCCAAACTGAATCGGAAAATCTCATCAAGTCCCTCTCTGAGCGTTCCGTGCTCATCATGGCAGAGCGAAGAGCCTCTTGTTTTGCCTATCTTTTCAATGTAGTTCAGCATTGCATAAAGAAGCGCGCCCCTTGTAATGAGGGTGTCCTTGAGTTTGTAATAGAGAAAGAATCTTGATATGTCTCCCACGCCGACGGTATATTCAAGTCCTTTGAGCATGTTTGAATTTTCATCGATAGCCGCTTTAATCTGATCCTTTATTCTGATCGCGCCGGCAATATCGCTCATTTGTCTGCCGGCTTTTATCATTATTTCCTCTGCGTTATCGGGATTGCTCAGAACTCTCCTCTTTTCTTCACAATAAAATTGCTCTCTTTGCGCAAGGACCTGCTTAAAGTCGTTTTCCGACACCGTTCTTTCGCTGTGAAGAATATACTCGGCCGCCCTCAGAGAGCCGACCTGTCCCGCGTTAAGGGCGCTGCCGCCCGGACGAACGACGCCGTGAGTGCCCGCGCATTCTCCCGCCGCAAACAGTCCTTTAACTCTTGTTTGCCACCACTTATCGACCGCTATGCCTCCGTTATGATGCTGGGCGCAGAGAGCTATTTCAAGATATTCCTTTGAAAGGTCGACGCCCTTGCTTTTATACAGCTCTGCTGCCGGCGCGTTTAATTTTAACAGACGCTCATATGGCGTGCCGAAAGCCGCGCCCGCCTTTTTCAGATAACTTGACGCCTCCTCGCTCAGCCTTGAATAATCGATATTGTTCAGGCCAAAGGGATTTTTGGTGAAATCCAGATATACTCTTCTTTTCTTAACCGTCCTTTCCCTATAGACCAAAATATCGATAAGAGAAGAACCGCTCAGCGCCTTTTGACAGTCAAACGGCCACTGGTATCCTTTTAGAAACAGGGCGGAAAGCGCCTCATACGGATCATCAAAGAAGTCGGATAAAAACTCCGTTTCGTTTTCCCCGTCGTCTGTTGACAGGAGTCTCGGCAGCACCTGCATATAGCTTCCCGAAACGTTCCACCTCGGTGAGAGCGAGGCAAGCCCATACTGCCATTCGGTCAGATTCTGCGCCGCGGCGCCCGCGCAAAGAGCAATGCCCGAGGAACCTGTATGACAGGTCGGATAAACGCTGTCGGCGTACACTCCCGCGGGACCTCCGGTGCACAGGACAATATTTGCGCTCTTGAAGGCGACAAACTCTCCGCTTGTCCGCTCAAGACAGAGAAGGCCGAGCACTCCGTCATGATTTTTCAGTATCTCGATTGCGAGCAGGTCGTCAAAGATCTCGATTCCCAGCTCTTTCGCCTGTTTTTCAAGCGCGACTGTCATGTATTTTGACGTAAGCGGCCCTACCGAGGTGGCTCTTGCATATTGGTCGTGGTCGGTTTTATATCCCACATATTCCCCGTATCTGTTCGTCGGGAACTCCACGCCCAGCTCGCACAAATTCATAAAGCACCTTACTGAAAGCGCCGCCTCGCAAAGGGCGTTGTCTCCGTCCGTGCTGCCTCCCGAAAAAAGATTTTCAGCCATTTTTCGCACGCTGTCGGGGGCGTCTCCCGAAAGAGTCAGCTTATAATAGGTCTGCTTGTCGCTTCCCGTGTTTCTTGAGGTGCCAAATTCGGTGTTTTCCGTGATTATGCAGACGCGTTTTCCTCCCTTTTTCAGGCGGCAGGCGGCGTTATAGCCCGCCGCTCCCGTGCCCACTACCACGCTTTCATATGAATATACCTTCATAGTTTACAGTCTCCTGATATGAAAACCGCCGTCGACGTCTATCGACTGCCCCGTGACATACGGCAAAGCTCCGCTTGCAAGCGCATATACCGCCTTTGCTATATCGCTCGGCGTTCCCCAACGCTTGATGGGAAGCAGTCCGTTTTCAATGAGATTATCATACTTTTCTTTTACCTTTTCGGTCATGGCGGTGGCAATAATACCCGGCCTGACTTCGTTAACCGTAATGCCGTACTCTGCAAGGCGATCGGCAAAAAGAGCGGTAATCATGCTGACACCCGCTTTTGAAATGCAGTACTCGCCCCGATTTGTCGAGCTCGTATAGCCGGACATGGAAGAAATATTCACGATGCTCCCTTTTTCGCTCCCATCGTTTTTGATCATTGCGTTAGCAACCTCCTGAGTGAGAAAAAGCGTGCCCTTTGTGTTTATATTCATAACAAAGTCAAAACTCTCCTCGCTCATACTCAAAAGATCATTTCTTACCTTAGGCGCCACCCCAGCGACGTTTACAAGAATGTCGATCCTTTTATATTTTTCAAGTGCAAGCTCAACAAATCCTTTTCTTGATTCGCTCTTTGAAAGGTCGCCCCTATAATAGGTGAATTCTCCCGGCAGGGCCCGCGGCATCTCGGGCGCTATGTCCATGCCGACTACCGCCATGCCGTTTTTAAGAAGTATTTCGCAGACTGCAAATCCGATTCCCCCGGCGGCGCCGGTAACAAGGGCTGTTTTCATAATGTATTCCTCCTTTTGTCTTTTGTCAGAAACTTTATTTTTCAGGTGCAAAGCTTTTTGTAGATCGGCAGGTATACTTCGCCGTCCCTTACTACGCATCCGGGCGTTCCTCCGGCTTTTCTCATGATTTGCGTGCATTTGGAGCAGCAAATGCAGCACTTTTCCCTTTTCATACCCCCGTTTATCAGAATATCCCTTGCAAAGTCGGGATAAGCGAGGGAGTTTCTGCCAAACCCGGCAAAATCGAACCGGCCGCCTTGAATGTAGGCGGAGGCAACGTTGGGAGCGGCAAGCGAGAGATAGGAAAGGCCCGAGGATATAACCGCCATTTCGGGAACGGCTTCTTTGATCGTTGCCGCCCCTTCAAGCATTCGCCGTACCCCCAAAAGAGGATGTTCGGGCGGCTCGTACCCTCCGATGACAAAGGGACGGTTTACATGAGGGTTCACATAGGGATTGCCCATTGAGATATTGATCAATCTCACCCCCAAATCATATAGCCTTTTGACAAGGAGAACGCTTTCGCTCATGTCAATTTTCATCGATCCTTCTTCCCTGGAAACGCCGAAGCCATAGGGGTATGGGAAGCCGTCGTATACATTGAGGCGGCTCGTGACAAGAAATTCGTCGCCGCAGAGTTGCCTTGCCCCCTTTACGCTCTCGATCAAAAGTCGTGTGCGATTTTCAAAGGAACCTCCGTATATTCCCTCACGGTTATACGCGGAAAGCAGCTCCGAGCACAGATAGCGGTGACAGCATTTGATATCGACCCCGTCGAATCCCGCGCTCTTTGCCAAAGCGGCGGCATTGACCAGCGCCTCGCTCACTCTTTGCAGATAGTCGTCGCTTGCAATGCGCTCTTTAGGTATCGGAGACTCCTTTTCAAAAATCGGGTTATTGTAGGCTATGATCGGATCCGGCCTTCCCTCAGGCTTTGAATATCTGCCGGAGTGGGTCGCCTGCATGATAACAAGCGGCTCGATGCCGTTTGTTTTCATCGCGTTTTCTTTTATGGCGTCCACCAGTCTGCCAAAATCGTCCGCGTTTTCCTTCTGTATAAAAAGCTGACGGGGGTTGGCGCGTCCTTCCCGCATAACGGCGGTCGCCTCAAACCATATGATTCCCGCGCCGCCTTTTGAGAGCCTGTCATAGCGCCGCTTGGTCAGAGTATCCGGGCTTCCGTTAAAAGCTGCGTCGCAGCCTTCCATGGCCTGACAGACAAGACGGTTGGCGACCTTTTTAGAAGCGATAGTCATTTCCCGGGCCAAAACCGATATGTCCTCGGTAAAGGGAAGGTTCGCATTGTATTTTATGTTGTCGGACAAAAAGTCTTCTTTGGTAATATACGCTTTTCCTGTCATGTTGCATTCCTTCAGATTCAGAATTTTTTCTTTATTATATTATAGCCTAAGTTGCGAAAAACCGATATAGATATGCTGCAAAATAATATGTATATCTTGCAATTTTTAAAATGAGAGTGTATAATGAAAACAAAAGCAGCTAAGGAGACGCGCCATGGAAAGCAGCGTAAAATATTCATACTTTTCCTCCCTTAACGCCCAAAGCGGCCGCCATCATCACAACTCGCATCAGATTATCTTTATCAAACGCGGCGGCGTTCTCGTAAATATCGAAGGAGTGACAAGATCGGCAAAGGCAAACGACATACTGATTTTTTGCCGCCATGAAAACCACTCCGTTGAGGCAGTAACCGATTTTTACGAAAGACATGTGCTTGAAATAAGCCCGGACTTAACTCAAAAGGGCGGACGCGAGTTTTCTTTGCTTTTAAATCGCCCCGCCGAATTTTCAAATATTATAAGCGTCGAAAGGGATGAGGTAAAACAAATAGACGCCGTCTTTAAAAGCATCGCGTTTGAAAAAAGCCTCGGCGCTAAGCTTTTTTGCGAAAAAATGCTTGAAAATTTGGTAAGTCAGTTGCTTATTCTGCTTTGCCGGGAGTGTCCTGCCGTCCTTTCAAAGCTTGATGAGCGAGATTTTGACCGTATATTTGCCCTTCAAAAATTTCTCGAAACGAACTGCGAACAAAATTTTACCCTTGAGGGCCTTGCGCAAAGCGCGCATGTCAGCGTTTCGACCCTGGAGCATAAATTTAAAAGCCTGACCGGATTTTCGATTTTCACTTACCTCTTACGCTGCCGCGTCGCCAACGCAAAAAATCTGCTGGCAACGACAAATTTCAGTATCGGAGAGATAGTTGAAAAGTGCGGCTTCACAGACAGCAGCAACTTTGCAAGGTATTTTAAAAAAGAAGTCGGAATGACCCCTTCAAAATTCAGAAAAATCTATAGCGAGATGTAATATTATTCGCACAACGCCTCGTAAAATGCCATAAACTGTGAATCGCATTGTCACTGTTATTTACAAACTATTCACAATACCTATTAATAAATGTTGTATAATACACATAATCTAAAATAAATGCGCCGTATTTAAACGCCGTTTTTACTGGTATTTATAAAGAGAAAGAGGTTCGTCATTTTTAAATGAAGCACTTGCAAAAAATTCTAAACTATCACAAAGAGCAAAATAAATATGTTCTTGCGCTCGAGCTCTTTCTTCATTTTATCCTTGCGCTTATGGCGCTTATTTTCTTGTTTGTCGGAAACTATAAAAACCTATTTTTCTGCATCTTGACGGCTTTGCTGATGGAGCTTTTGTACATAGTGCAGCGTTTGTTTTCGATCTCATTTCCGCCCCTTGTAAAAGCGATAGTCATGTTATTTGTTTTTGTCGCCGAAATAGGCGGCGAGGTCTTTGATCTTTATGTGAAATTTACGTGGTTTGACGCTTTGCTTCACACGCTATGCGGATTTATCGCCGCGGGAGTGGGACTTGGCATTTTTTATATGTTCGCTCAAAAGAAGGGCTATGAAAAGCTTATCATCCCCACCGTCGCCATAATGGTCTCATTTTGCTTTTCAATGACTGTCTCGGTGTTTTGGGAGTTTTTTGAGTTCACGGCCGACAGGATGCTCGGGACCGACACACAAAAGGACGCGATAGTCTCAAAGCTTTCCTCAACAATAATAGACCCAAGCGACACCAATACTCCCGTGAAGATAGAGAACATCGACAAGACGGTATACTATGACCAAAACGGCGACGTGCTTCTCACGGTCGACGGCGGATACGTCGAAACCGGAATAAAGGACACGATCGGCGATATGTTTGTAAACCTGATCGGCTCCGTCGCATTTCAGCCGTTTTCCCTTCTTTACGCCCTAAATTACAAAAAATACACCTTTGCATCAAAATTCTTCTTAACCGAAAAGGCAAGAAAGCTGCCGATCGATAACTCTCAATCTTAAGTAATAAACGCGTCTATGGCTTAAAATCAATTACAATTACAATTGCAATTGCAATCACAAACAATCACGAGCCCAAAAGGCCGGAGTTTTGAAATGAGATAACATATTATGAAAGTACTTATTACATCGGACTGGTACCTTCCTACAATAAACGGAGTCGTAAATTCAATCATCGTCCTTTGCAGCGAGCTTCAAAAACGCGGACATGAGGTTGAGATTGTTACCCTGTCTCCCACAATACACTCATACCGTGTCGGCAATGTCACGTATATAGGCTCAATAAGCGCCGAAAAAATTTATCCCGAGGCGCGCCTGAGATCAAGACTTGCGAAGGAATATGTCTCCCGCATTATCGCCTGGAAGCCCGACGTGATCCATTCGCAGTGCGAGTTTTCCACATTTATAATCGCAAAAAAGATCGCAAAAGCCACGTCTGCACCGATCATCCACACATACCACACGGTTTACGAGGACTACTCCCACTATTTTCTGCCCAGCGCTACCCTTGCACACTATGCGGTGTCAATGTTCTCCAAGATTATCTCAAAACACGTAAACTGTCTTATCGCGCCTACCGAAAAAATACGCGAGCTGCTTTGCAGCTATAAAATTCATACCGATATTCGCGTCGTTCCCAGCGGTATCGACCTTTCTCTTTTCGAGGCCGAATACCCTAAAGAACAAATAGATGCTCTGAGAAACAGCCTCGGCATACCCGAGACAAATAAAGTGCTTATTAATATCGGACGTATTGCCAAAGAAAAAAACATCGGGGAGCTGATATGCTCGATCGCTTCTCTCAAGCGAAAGGACGTCACCCTGCTGCTCGTGGGAGACGGGCCCTTTCGCCCCCAGCTTGAAGAGCTCGCAAAACGCACCGAGCTGAACGTCGTCTTTGCCGGAATGATCCCACATGATAATATCGGACTTTATTATAAACTGGGAAACATTTTCGTCAGCGCCTCCACCAGCGAAACTCAGGGACTTACGTACGACGAGGCGCTCGCCTCGGGACTGCCTTGCCTCTGCCGTAAGGATAAGTGCATTGACAACGTTATAATCAACGGTTATAACGGCTGGCAGTTCGAAAATACCGAGGAATTTACAAATAAACTCTCCTATTTCCTTTCCGATACGCATCTCCTCGAAGAGCTCAGCGCCAACGCCCGTAAAAGCGCCGAAAAATTCGGCGCGCCCTTCTTCGCCGAGTCCATTATTAAAATTTACGAGGATATTTCAACCGTAAATAAAAAATAAAATACAATAGCAAAGACGGCTACCTTGAGGGGGGCGTTTTTGCTTTTCAGGGGGATTTTTTTAAAGCAGATCCCCCGCTCTTTTTAATAGCTTTACAGAAAGCTGCAAAAGACACACGCGTTCAAAATCTAAAGGCGGCATTGTAAATTACCTGCCGGTAATTGGTAATTGTATTTATTATAAAATACACGCTTATTTATTTGAAAATTTGTATTTATTACTTAGTTTTTAATTAAAAACAGCTATTTACGACTTTTTTTGTAAAAACTATTGACAAAATGCACATTAAACATTAAAATAAATGTAAGATACGTTTTTGTAAAATCATGTAAAAAAATGAAGCAAAGAAAAATCCAAACGGGGCGTCCGTCGAATATGTTCCGTGTGCCGCAGATTTTTTCGCGCTCTGAAAAATTTAAAATAATCATGCCTGAGTGTTGAAAAAAGAATTGCAAGCATTGACTACTTGACATTGCCGCAAGGCAAAGCATTTTCGAAAAAGAAAAGCGGAAGTGTGACTGGGAAGCACAGCCGCATATTCTGATTCGTTGTTAATGAGATCAGCGGAACATATTTGAAGAATGCCCCGTTTTTTTGATTTGCGCTTTTTCCCTTAGACGACAGAACAACAAACGACATTTGCACATCGGGCAAGTATAGTATAATGCCGCAGCAATTTATTTGTTGTGAACAGCCGTAAAAAAACAGTCGCCCGTGAACGCGTTTATTTAGTGCTTGTCGTTATAAATTCAGTCAACAGTCAATTTTTTATTTTATAACGCGCTCAAAGCTCATCCTTTCGAATGAGCTTTGAGCGTTTTTCTATGCGATTTAGCATTTTTATATTATATCATTTTTTTGCCTTTCAGCCGATATTCAGGACCTTGAGGGAGGAACCCCGGCTTGTGCCAGCGGCGGCGTAAAGAAAACCGCCGTGATACCATATCCCAGTCCAAACCGAGCCCTCCCCGTCGGGAGTGTCAAAGACGCTGTCCGAGCTTGTAAAGCATGAGGCGCGGATATGGCGAACGTCCGTCCCGTCTGAGATTATCGTTTTCATAACGCTTGTGGAATCGCCCTTGACGGTCGCGTCCTCATCGGTTTGAAAGCTGATTACTATCTGTCCCGTCGGCAGCTCAATAATTCCGGGAGCTCCCGCTTTTGAGCCGTTTGTGGCCGCAGTATAAATATCAACGGGCTCCGACCAGATCTTACCGTCCTGAGAAAACATAAGCTGAATAATAAACGGGTGGCCGTTATCGCGGTATTTGCTGCTCTCTATAACGCAGACATAATCGCCGCTCAAAAGGCGAGTCCATACCGGCATACCGTCTCTTGAATCATGCTTTGCTCCTTCGCTCACCACAGTGCGATCCTTCCAACAATTTTTGTCCCATGTCATATACTCTATATTCTGCATTGAAGTAACTAAGGTGCTGTCGTTTGCATAAAAACAGGTGAGCTTGTCATTGAGCAGCCCAAGACAGGGTTCCCACACGCCTCTTGTCGCGCCGCTTTTCTCGGTATATTCGCATACCGTGGAATGTTCTTTCCACGTCTTTCCGAAATCGCTTGAGACGCTGACCTGAAGCGAGGTGTAAAAGCCTGCCTCTGTTTGCCCCGTCGCGCGGTAGGCAAGGTACAAAGCGCCCCCGTGCTCGAAGAAATTGACATTTGCACAGGCAAGCTCCGGTCGAAACGACGCTATCTTGCCGCTGCGCCATGTGGCGCCGTTGTTAACGGAAAAGAAAATTCTGATACCGCCGGAGGTCTCCGCCCCCGCAATAAGCGTGCCGTTAGAAAGGGTATACACTCTCGGGCCCCATGATGAAGGAGCTATAAGGCTCTCCTGAGCGTCCCTCCAAAAGAACTCGACGAGCGACCCCTCGTCTCCCGCTTTACCCGAAATACTGAAATTTTTCATAAAGCTCACTCCGGCACCTTTATCAATATACTGTTTTGTAAGTCTTGCGACGGCGTTTGATAGCGCCATGTCGGTTGAAGCGACGATCACAAGCTTACTGTTGATAAAGGCGATCTTCCACCTTGTGTTCTCGTCAAGAGACGCCTTGAGCGCTTCGCTCTCGGGACGATTTGTATCGCCCACGAGTATCTCCTTTTCGGGAATATCCGTTTCATCACGATACCAATCTTCTGCGATTTCAAGCTGAACGCCCTGCTCCTTATACGCGTCCTTAAGAACCTGCGAGGCGTTTTTTTCACTGTTTGAAGAGTTTGTCGGACGCGTTATCACATATTCGCCGTCAAGCGTGACAAAGTCCTCCCGCCCTTTTCCCCCGTTTGGCGAGCAGGAGGCAAGTGTAACGGCAAAAAGAGCAAAAACAACTATAACTATAACTATAGCTATAGTGCGAACCGTTTTCATATTCATGTTTTCAAGAATATCAGAACGCCCACGTTCCGTTTTCAAATATTTTTACATCTTCGCATTCACGAGTGTGCGCCGTGATTGTAAGATCGCGCGAACCGATCATAAAATCCACATGTATCATCGAATCGTTGATTCCCTTTTGGTGACACTGCTCGGTCGTGAGCCTTTCGTATCCCTTAAGACACTCGTTAAATCCCGCCCCGAGAGCAAGATGGCAGCATGCGTTTTCATCGTAAAGAGTGTTGTAAAACAGTATTCCCGTTTCGTTTATCGGGCTGTCATAAGGCACAAGCGCCACCTCGCCCAAATATGAAGCGCCCTCGTCCATCGATATCATCTTTTCGAGAAGCTCCTGCCCTTTTCGTGCCTTCACCTGCGTCACTTTGCCGTTTTCAAATCTGATAAAGAAATCTTCAATAAGCTCGCCGTTGTACGAAAGAGGCTTCGTCGCATAGACGACGCCGTTTGCTATTCCCTTCATGGGCGAGGTGTAAATTTCCTCGGAGGGTATGTTAGGATTGAAATAGACGCCCATAAGAGATATGTCGCCGCCTCCGTGAAAGACCCCTTCATTATTCAGACCGACCGTAAAATCAGTTCCGTTGGAGGATGAATAGTGAAGGCTTTCAATGTTCAGGGAATTGAGATACTCGCACTTTTCATTGAGCGATTTGTTGTGCGCGTCCCAGTTTGCAATAGGGTCGCCCTCGGCGCGCGACGTGTGGATTATCGCCTTCCAAAGCGCTTCCTGCGCGGCCTTTGCCGGCAGCTCGGGAAAGACTTTTTTCGCCCAGGCCTTGCCGGGCACTCCGGCGATGCACCACTGATACCTGTTTTCCATTGAGTCGCGTATCGGCTTTATGATCGGATATTTAGCTTTGCTTGCCTTTGCAAGCTTATCCTGATTTACTCCCTTGAGTCCGTCGGGATCCTCGGATGTCAAATATATCATGCAGGGAAGATTTTTCGCTCGGTTTTTCAATTTCACTATTTCCCAGTCCGCAATGCGATTCATCACCCTTTGCGATCTGTTCTTTGTGTGTATCTTGACCAAAGGCTGATAGCTCCACTCCACCCTGACCTCAGAAGCGCCCGCCTTGTAACATTCTTTTACCAGTATGGCGACAAATTCCGGTTGGTCAAGCTCCGCGCTGATAACTACCTCTTGGCCCTTTTGTATGTTTACGCCCTTTCTTGCAATCAGCTTCGCGTATTCTTTTAATGTTTTCTTCTCCACTTGTTTTCTCCTTAATTCTATATTGTTTAAATTATACAACATTTTTGGGGAAAATTCAATAATTTGATATAAATTTTTACAAATTCAAGTAAATTCATTGTACATTCAGATACTATCGCCATATTACGAAGCTTTGAGTCTGACCAAATCGGGCATCTTGCCGCCGAAAATCCTCCCGCTTTTCTTTAAAACCTTGAAGTCTTGCATTTACAAATGAGCCTGTGCGGATCGTTCTTCTTTGAACCTTGGAAGATTAATTAACATGCGCGGATTTCATTGTCGCTTTGCACGGTGCCGGCGGCAAACAAAGCGCCAAAGCTCACCCTTTTCGGATGAGCCTTGTCTTTTTTATACTGAAAAGCCATATACAGCCTTTCAAAGCTTTTCTTTCGCATCTTTTGTTATGGCAGCCGAGTCAAGCGCAAACAGACCAAAAAGTGATGTGCCGCCTGTTCTTTGCGATTTGACCCGACGTACCTGATCTCAGAATACGAATTTCAAATTAAAGGTCGCGGTCCCTCCGGAGCCGAGGGTGACAGGTTCGGTCATGACCTCTCTTGCCATGAGTACGAACTTGAGAGTGGCCTCACTCTCCGCCGACGTGGAGAGCATAAGTCCTTTAAGCCATCCGACCTCGGATATGGTGACAATGCTTGCGCCTATGTTCTGAACGAGAGATGTGACGGTGACGATCGCCGTGTGATTTTTATACTCGCTTGTGATGCTTGTGGAGTCCGCTATATACAGTCCGGGAAAGTACCCGCTTTCCATTTTCACATCGGTTACCGCGGCGGGCGTGGTTCCCGAGCCGAAGTACACGAGAGAGCGGTCTATCGCGCTGTAACATTGAGCAAAATTTGCCGCGTTGCACAGTATATGCGTAAGTCCTCCCGTGGTGCTGCCGTTGGCTGCCGACGCGACGAGAGTCCCGTCCAGCGGCTGAGGAGTGTCGCTCATCATAGTATTAGTGAGTATAAATCTCTGCCATATTTTAAAATTGTCTGTAAGCATTTTTTTCTCCTTTCGTTTTTAACTGACAGTCAGCTCCGTTTTAAAAGGAAAAATGTAAAACACATCGCCGACATCTCCCGTCTGCCCCGTTCCCGATTCTTCAAGGGTTCCCGTAATCCCGAGAATAGTCACGCCGTCTTTGATATTGGACGGCGTTATATTTTCGTCGATGCTCGATGTGACCGCGCCGCATATAACCTGTGACATACCTCGGTATCCTTCGTCCGGTGTGATCACCTGCTCGTTGATTTCGGGACTTATTTCTTTGACCTGCAAATTTCCGACTCCCGCGTTATACACGCCGTCGATCTTGTCCTCGAAGCTTTGCGGGTTAATCTTACCCTCTGCCGGCAAATAGGTTCGAAGCTTATTAGCGATACCGAGCAGGAATTCCGCAAGATTTGTAAGCTTGCTCATAATTCTCCTTTCAAAATATTTAAATCTATACGGGGGTGTTAAGCACTCCCGTGACAGCGGTGGCAACGAGATCCTCCACAAACTTCTTTATCACCCTGTTTTTCACGGGGTTATCCGAGCTGTCCGACATCTCGTTGTCTGTTGTGACGCTGTTTTTCGCGCTCAGCTCTGCGTAATACTTTGCGTTGTTTTCATACTGAGGCGCGTCGCTGTCGACATCTGTGCCTTTGATTTTACCGCATGCCCAAGCCTCGGCGCAATCTTTATATTCCGCCGCGTCTTCTATAAGCCTTCTGAGCTCTGTGTACTCCGAGCTCGAAGCTATATCCGCGTCGAGAAATTCGTTGTCTTCGACACGCAGTTCAAATCGGGGAGAGTAATAAACGGTGCTCTCGTCGCTGACGATCAGCCGTGCGTTCACCCTGCCGGGCATCGCCGACGTTTCAGGGGTCACCGTGTACACAACGGTGTTGGGATACGCGCCGTTTTCACCGTAACAAACGCAGGAATTCATTATTTCGCTGCCGTCAGGTTTAAGGGCGTAGAATACGGCCGTACTGCCTTCGGGAATTGAGACGTTTTTCTCATCGCCGCAAAAATCAAAGATGAGTATATGCGAAGCGCTGTCGTTTGCCGTCAGGGGTATTGCCGCCTGTATGCCCTGCTTTTTCGTGTCAAGGGTCAGTCTGTGTATTATCTGCATTGTTCTCGCCTTTCATATGGTTTTTATTCGCGCTTTTTCAGAGCGCAATTATTACTTTTTCAGCGTTGTCGGGAAACCTGCAGCAGATATCGTCTTTTGCTCCCGTCGGAGTATGTGATTATTATTTCATCCTTGTCAGAACTCTGTCCCGCTCTTTCAATTGAATAAATACTTGACTGCTTTGCCGCCTGTTTTTCCGCAAAGTCGCGTATCCATCCTTCAATCTGCTTTAATCTTTCCTCAGTGCTTCCGCTGAAATAAGGTATTTGTGTTTCCATGCCGCTTCTCCTTTACAAGTTCTTGCCGCGTCCGCTTAACGGGGATCGATCACACGAAAAATACGCGTCATTGAATATACTTTGCATTCGCCGCTGCCCTCAAGTCTGATCTTAAGCCGATCACACCGTCTTCTCGGCAGGGAAAGTCTTATTATTCCCGACTTGGCGCGTCCCGCAAAGACATAGTTTTGATCCTCGTCATACATGGCGTAAACGTATATTTTTCCCGAACTGCCGGTATCGCATCTTATTTCAATAGCGATAGGCTCTCTCATGCGGCCGTCCTTTGGAATGAAGTCACTGAGAACGGCATACCAGCTCACTTTTTTCTCACAATCTCTGCCAATATTTTCATCTGCGCCAAGGACATATATCCTGTTTTTATCGGAAGCGTACATAACCCCGCCGCAGGTCACGCTGCGCTCGAACGTCATGCCGTCCTCCCTATGCCATATATTCTTTTCGGCGTCGTAGACATATACCTCCTCCAAAGAGGGATACGGGCAAATGTAATACTTATTTTGAAGCACGCCCGACGCGGCGTTTTTGCACCTCATATATCCGAGCTTACGGGAAACGATTTCGGGCAGATCCGCTCTGTAGGCGCAGACTCCGTCGCGCGACATGTAAAAAAGAGTGTTGTTTGCCGTCTTTAGACTTTTGTCGCAGCCCTTCATAACGCCGGGACAGTTTGTAACAAGCTGACTGTTGTCGATCATTTTGTGTATGTACTCCTCTTTAAAAAAGAGCGGAGTGTCAAGATACACGGCGCAGCCGGTAAACTCTCCGGGGCTGCCCGCGTCAAACTGCATGGGATCAAGAGCGCTAAGCCTTGTGCCGTACCAGGAATTATATGCGTCCCTTCGGCTGCAATAAATTCTGTTTTTTGCGACATTGCATCCCCAAAGTCTGTTGCGGCACATGAGCACATAGTCAAGGTCGGGAACATTTCTTGAAAGAGTAAAGCTTCCCGTTGCCCCGTCCTCTAAAAGGACCTGATTCTTGTGTCCCGTTATTACCGTATCAAAGATCATATACCTTGACTGTCCCGTGCGCCCGTTTTCAAGAAGTACGAAGGTCGAAAGCAGTCCGAGAGAAGAGAGCGCGTTTTCCATTTGCCCGGTTGCCGAAAAGGTCAGCCCGTCTCCTTCTTCAAAGCCCTCGTAAAAGCTGTTTTGCGTGTTGCCGTCAAGATCGGCCACAATGACTCTCACGCAGTCTGAAACGACCTCAACAAAGCTCCCCGATTCGCCGTTGTAAACGTACTTTTTCAGCTTGCAGGGCACAGATGAGCTGTCAAGCCATATCTTCCCCTCAAAGCTTGCGGGATCGTCCACCTTCGGCTGTTCGTCAGACTCGATATACTCCGCTCCCGCGTACTCCCTGCTGGCGGGAGTGATTATAATGACGCCCGAACTGACGCTCGCGCTCTTTTCCATATTGCCGTACTCGCCCGACTCGGTATCCACCCATAGCTTATCGGGAAACACATACACCCTGTTTGCCGCCACGGCAAGCTGTTTTTCCCCGTCGCTCAAAGTAATCCCGTCAAGCTCTTCGCCCGCGCGCCATATTTTGTTCTCACTTACCCAAATCGGTTTATCGGTAGCGCACATTCCCATTATGCTTTCGCCGTTATCGGGAATATCGAGCTCTCTTCTAATCTTTCTTACCGATAAGGCGGGATAGTTATCGCTTGTGATATTTACAGCGTCGGTAAACTCGTTTTCCTTTGCCGCAAGGGTACGGTCGATCCCCTCAAATCTGTCATTAAACAGCCTTTGAATTTTTACCCGGGAAGCGAATTCGGGAAATTTCATCCTTTCACAGCCTCCATTTCTTTGCCCCCAAGGGTTTGTGCGTCGCGGTCCAATACGAAACAAAGCTTTCCCACGCCGAATTAAACAGGCGCGCCGAGTTGTCATACATCTCGGTATCCGCGCACTTGTAGTCGCACTCCGCTTCAAGACGGCGGACATACACGTCCGAAAATGCGTCGGGTATAAGCAGCTCTTTGTCGTTCGGCGTCGTTATTTTGTACCCCTCAAATAAAAGTACGGGGGCGCCCTCGTGCCTGTCAAACACCTCTGTGCACACTTTTTTGTCAAGCTCGGACAATGTGTGTATTTTTTCCGAAAGGGTCATTACGCCGGGACGCGAGTTTTCGCAGACGTTTGCCGCCTCACCGATCGTCATTTGTCATTTGCCCTCCGATTTTTCAACGATGAAGCGTTCAGCCTCTTCGTCCGCCCTGCGGCTTTCCTCAAGTACCTCTGCAAAACAAAGGGGCACCCGCACGTATTCCCCGGTTTTGATAAGAGCCGTTCTGCCGTTGACGCTCACAAAGCGTTCGCTGTCGCCCTTGTTTTTCTTGGGTATATAAATTCTGACTGTTTTCTCCTGTGACATATCCTTTTTCCTTTCGATTTTTGATAATTAAATAACAAAGTCGCCCGTTTTGTCCGCGCGTCGCAAAGCCAAAGAGCGGCATACAGGGCCGCGCGGTCATTTTGTGCTGTTCGCGATTTTTTCTTTTTCTTTACGCGGGGAAGAAGCTTCCCCGCGCAAAAGCCGCGCCAAAACTTATAAAGGACGCTTTCTTAAGACTGAATAATCTCAGTTGCCCTGAAGCGCGGAGCTTGAGAATGTGGAACCCGATTCGACTCGGAGCATATAGGGCTCGGCAAGCCTTACCGCCGCCTTTACGCCCTTCCAGCCCACACTTGATCTCTGGTTGAGCGGGTCGTTTCCAAATCCCTTTTGTTTGACGATGTGCTCTATGCCGCCGCCTTCGATCTCCGTTGTACCGTAAGCGTCTCTGCCAAGGAATATGGTGGCAAACACCGCTTTTCCCTCGCTTCCCGCTTCACCGGGATAAATTATATCGCTTGCAGCGGGCGAGTCTGAGGGAGCGCTTTCAAGAGTTATCGTCGCGCTGCCCGCCTCGCCAGAGGCTGCGGAGGCCACCTTGAGCTTCTCGCCCTTTATTATAACGTATCTTCCTTCAAGCGCGCCTGCTTCGTCTTCCTCAAGCTTCTCGGCAATCGTTATCTTATTTCCCGAGGACTCATAGGAGGAAACGCTCAGATTTCTCGCGCTTTTTGAAAGGTCGTCTGCCGCATATATCTTAGCCTCGGAGGTCTGAACGAATCTGACTCCGCCCAGAGTTCCAATCTCGCCCGTCATAATCGAGGCGGGATTTGTGTACTTTGTGATATCAATCCACTGATCTCCCGCCGCCTGCATGAGATCATACGCCACATATGGGTGAATAATCGCCACGTAACTGCCGTCAAAGGTGGGCGCGTTCTGTGCTCTCAGTTGAGCCGCCGCCTTGAAGACCTCCTTAACCGTGAGCAGCGCGTCGTTATCAAGCGCCGACCTTGAGGTCACCTCCTGTCCTGATTTTGAGCAGTAATTGACGGCGCTTCCTCCCAGCATTACGTTTCTGACAACGGTATCCATTGTCCTGCCCGCCTGGTCTGCAAGAACTCTTGTTGCCTCGAGTATCACGTTATCGATTGCCGTGAGCTCAAACATGTCGGTCATTTCAATGTAATCGCCGTACTGATCGACCGTCGCGCTGACGGGTACGACGCTCAGTTTATTCCCGTCGGGAGTGACGCCCTCCTCAATGGCGCTAAGCGCCTTTTTAAGGGTGTTGAAGCGGCGAAATTCAATGGTTTTGCCGCTGCCGGCGGGAATCGGCCGCTTTTGACCGAACTGATCGTGCACAAGCGCGGGCGTTGCAAGCTCTATGAGCACCTTGTCATAAAATGTCTTCATTTCGGCGCTTACGCCCTTATCGGGCGAGTCGCCGTAGCTCTCGCTGAGAGCGGGATCGTTGCTGTTGACA
Organism: uncultured Clostridia bacterium; assembly: GCA_947588825.1. Taxonomy (GTDB): domain Bacteria; phylum Bacillota; class Clostridia; order Oscillospirales; family CAG-272; genus CAKSQF01. The sequence goes on along the minus strand of CANPZU010000012.1, from coordinate 24,676 downwards.
TACCCTTCGGTCGAGTGCACGGTATTTCCCTCTGCAAATCTCTGAAGGTCAAAAAAATCTCTGTTCATTTTTGTTCTCCTTTATATATCTTATATATCGCTGAATCTGATTTTTTCACCCTTTCTCGCCCGTTCGATAAGATTTCTTATCTCCTTGGGCTCAAGAGATGAAATTGTTTTTTTAGAGGAGCGCATCGGACCGTGTCCGCCCTCTCCTTCAACCGGCCTTATACCGGTTGAGGAAATTGAACGAACCGCTTGGCTCGCCCCCTCTTTTACGAGCTTTCTTTTGATCTGATCAAGGTGCGCCAATGTGTACGCCTCGCTGTAATCAAGCCCTATATCAACGTATTTTTTGAAAGCCTCAACTGACAGCTCTCTCTTTTCGTCAAAGTCCGGATACAGCAGCTTTGCTTTGCCAACCATTTCGGCAAGCTCGCCCTCGCTTTTCTCCGGCTTTGACGCAAGTCGGCTTTCAACCTTGCCGTAAAGGCGCTGCCAGTCGTCCTCCCCCACAAGGACGCACAGCTTTGATATAAGCTCCTCCTGCTCCTTTAACCGATTTTCAATAATCTTTGTCTGTTTAAAGCGCCTGTCAATTATCTTTTGCACCTTTGTTCCGAAGGCGCGGGCGTACCTGCCCTTGATAAGCTCTTCAAGCTCGCTTTCGCTCGCCTCTTTTTCTTCGTCCTGCTCCTCTTTTTCCTTATTTTCTTCTTCAAACAGATAATCTTTCTCCCGCCCGGCGTCGGCAGAAATATCAATTATGCCGTGCACGGCATCCTCGGCCTTTTTTTGCTCGCCCGTTTTATTCTCCTGCTCGCTGTTTGTCGTGCAGAGAATACTTTTTGTCTCATTCACTTCTTTGATGTTCCTTTCGCTTTTTTATTTTCTTATAGGGACACGGGGCAAGGTCCTCACACAGACATTTTTGGGATATGCTTTTGCTACAAGCTCAATCCCGCCGCGAACGAGCTTTATAGCCTCCCTGCCGAACCCCAAAAAATCGTTATCGACTCCGCATCTTAAAAATCCGTCTCCCAGCTCTAAACCGTACATTGATATAAAACCCTTTTCATCAAGGCGATCAAGGTAATTAATAAGCGCCGCGCAAAGCGCGGAGACTCCCGCGCACACGATATCGCGGCCGTGCGGCGCGTATCCCGCATGCCCCGTTACCGAAAATTCGCCTTCCCCAAAATATGCCTCAATCATCCGCCTCACCCATTTGAATATGAAACAAACGTCTTGCTTGTACCGCTTGAGCAAATAAGCTCCTTTATTCTTTCCTTGCCCTCGAAATCCATCATTTCAAGGCATATAAGCGCCTCTTCTTTCTTTTCGGGGGAGAAAAAGCCTTTTTCAAAAAATCCTTCCGCAAGACTGTTTATCGCTGCTTTTGTGTAGGGAGACTGCTTTTGCGCCTTGATATCTATGTCAAACACCGGGAGTCTGTCTCCGAATACTCCCTGCTTGCGTGCTTTGACAAAGCTGTTGTCAAACTCAAAAAAGCTCTCATGCTGCCCTTCGGTTATTCTGAAACACCGGGGGAGCGTGTAGAACTGTCTTATAAGCTCGATGACAATCAGGCAAACCTCCTCAAACGCCCTGTACGATCCTTTGAGCATGTCTCTTGAAAGCTTGCTGCCCGCCTCTTGAAGCGCCTCTATGGCGGAGGCGGCGGTGACACCGAAGGAAGTGCCGCCTTGACTGAAGTCTCGGTTTCCCGAGGTCTCCTTCAGCTCGTTGACCTTGAATTCGAGCATATCAAGATATATCGAGCCGAGTGTCGGAACATCTATGGGCATTATCGATTCTTTGGGGTTTCCCGAGCCGCTGTAGTGAACAATGGGGGTATTCCAGCTTGCGAACTCCTCTTCGTTAATGCCCGAAGCCTCTCTTGCAAAGTACCGCCTGTAGGCAGCCATGCGTGAATTCTGCATGATGGCTCCCTCAAGCAAATCTATCTGCTCCTGACAGCCCTTCATTATCTCAATACATCCAAATCCCACAGGCGTGTTTCGCATGATGTAAAGAGGGTCAAAAACAAAGGGGTATTTGCCGTGATCGTAATAGCCGCCGCCTTTTAAAGAGCCGTCGTTTTCGGAGGCGTAGAGTATATGGCCGTTCACGCTCTTGCAGTAATGCAGGAGCGTCCTGCCGTTAACTCTCTTTTTGTAGTACCAATCGATCACCGCGTACTTGCCCTCTGTGTCGGGGCCGTCTGCGCTGTATATAATGCCTGCTTTGGCTTTGCCTTGCAGGTCGAGGCTTTCAGATAACTGCGGCCAGCGCTCAAGCAGCCTTTCCTTTGACCAGTACGTCACATGAAAGACATTCTCGCTGTCCTGTATATTTTCTATTCCGCTCTCCCAGTAAAGGTCGGAAAGGTCCACGCGCTTTATGCTTACGTCTCCCACCGAGTTCAGCTTCGAGCTGTCCCAAAACACCCCGTAAACGCTGCACCCGTATTTGAGTTTATCATACCAGCAGTCGGACCACACCTTGTCAAAGGCGTTTCTGGTAAGAAGCGTGGGAAGTACCTTTGAAAGAATTTCGGCGCTCTCCCTGTCCGATTCTTCTCTCGGAAGTACCGCCGCATAAGGTATATTATCCATGGCGTCGGCATGCTTTCCGGCAATACTGTTGAACATCCACGCGCTGTTTACTCCCCTGCCTTTTGCCGCGTCGCTTGAAAGACACCAGCTTTTTTCGTTTTCGCTTATTCGCTTTTCAAGCGATTCCTTTGCCCTTTTGTATTTTTGTAGAGTTTCAAGCGCCCTGCCCAGCCTTTGGCTGCCGAGCGGGTTTACTTTTTTGCTTTTTTTGTTTGACATCAGATAAATATGCTCCTTTCATCTTTAAAGCTTGTTTTGGCTTTTATCGGCCTTGCCATGCAAAAATAACGAAACGAATCGGCAAAGTGATCTTCGCCTGTCGTGTCAAGATCCTCGGGACGCAGCTCGCTGTAACGCAGCAGAGGAAGCGTGCGTATGGCGTTCTCGCAGGTATTGAAAAACTGTACTCCCGGCTTGCCCTTTTCATCAAAGGCCAACCTTTTGTGACACTGCATCCAGCCCGCGATCCTTGAATTGTCGCCCTTGTCAAAATGTACAAAATTTCTGTCCGCCGTGTCGATTATCGCCTCTCCCCTCGATGCGTCCCAAATCGACGGATCGGCAACTCCGATTATTTGCCTGTTTTTCAGCCACCTGTGTCCGCACTCGATGGCATGTATTTCTTTAAATATCCTGTCAGGATCCCATTTCACCCCTTCGTTGGGATTGCCGGTGCAGCCGTACAGCTGCAAAATAAGATACGCTCTTCCGTCATAATCAATCGCCCACCACGAGCAATCAAACGGCCTGCTGTATCCAAAATCGAAGCTGCGATATATCACATAGTCGCTCGGTATCTCAAACGGCTCAATGACATGCGTCCAAAGCCGCTCGCTTTGCGCCCTTTTGTCCCCTATGACAAAATCATCGAAAAACTGCCCTTCGAATATATCCCAGTCACCCTCAAGCCACGCCTTTTTCAGCTTGGGAGGCAGCGCTTCAAGCTGTTTTAAATAGTCCGGATCGCTTGTAAGCAGCGCCTTGTTGTCAAATACCTTTGAACGGATGAAACAGTAATCATTCGGATCTTCGCCTTTGTTGTAACATTTGTCGATAAAGAGACGCTTTACCCAAGTGTGCCCGATCCCGCCCGGATTGCAGGTCAAATATATTCGCTTTGGGAAATCGTTCACGCCCCTTAAACACGCCTTGAGCTTGTCCCACGTCTGCTCGCTGAACTGCGTCGCTTCGTCTATAAACAGCACATCGAATTCGGTTCCCTGAAATTTATCAAGCTCCGCGTCGCTTCGGCAGGAACGGAAGGTAAGCGTTGAACCGTTGCAAAATGTCATCTGCTTCTTGCTCTCGTTGTAGCGCATAACTCCCTGCGCCATGCTTTTTAAGGGTATTATATGATTTGCCTCAAGCTCGTTGTAGGTTTTTCTTATTATCATGACCTTTATACCGGCGTACCTCAGACATAAAAGCAGCGCCTTGACTCTCACCGCCCAGCTCTTTCCTCCGCCCCTCGCGCCTCCGAAGGCGATATAACGGTGCTTCTCGCGAAGAAAAAGCTCCTGCTTGGCGCCGGGCTTGTCTATCATAAGCTTCAATGCTTCACCACCCTTACATTTATGTGCAGTAATCGTCCTCGGCAAATTCAACACTGACGGTGCTATCTTCCTCTCGAGCCTTATTCAGCTTCTCAAAACTGATCTTTTGCTCAAATTCCTCCGCCTGTGTCGGAAGCCTGAAAAGATTGCGCCTTATCGCCACCGCGTCCTTTATCGCCGCCGTCAGCTCCTTGCAGCTTTTTATATCAAGCGGTTCGGACAACGCGTCCTCAATCGAACATTCCAGCTTGTTTGAAATGCGTATCAAACGCTCCATGCATTTCTCCGAGCCGGACCTTTCCCAGCCCTCTTTTTTTATTCTGCGAATAAGCGCGCTCTCTGACAGTTCATACTTTTTCGCAAGCTCGGCCGTGCTTCTTTTTACAACCTCGTATTCGTACCTTATGTATTCGTAGTCCCTCTTGCCGTTCATGCGCCCCTCTCCTCATAATCGCGCGCATTTTCCCTATCCTCGTCGATTTGGCCGGACGCGTCAAATGAAAAGTCCCGGCCTCCAAGCTGACTTCGAAAATCGAGATTTTCAAGCAGCTTGCGTTTCGCATCTTCAATATCGGTAAAAAGCACCTTGCCGATGTCGCTTTCATAATACCTCGGCGAGGGCGTGCCGTCCTCGCACTCTATCTCGTATATGTACACCCTTTGCCTTACGGGGGCTTTTAACAGCACCCGGCATACATTTTTCACCCTTGCCTTTCTTACTTTGTAGATCAGCACTTCGTAGATTTCGTCCCCTTCTTGCAATATGCTTTTTTTCCCGCTCAATCACAACACTCCTTTTCTTTTATTTCAAATATTTCAAACATGTACTCCCGTACGCTCTCTGTCCTTACGCATCTCTCGCATCCGATGACCTCGCCGAATGAGTCAAGATAGTACCACTCGCAAATTCTTTTGCACGCGGGACACACATTTCTCTCTTCTCCCTTCTCTTCACATTTGCCGCAGGATACGCACTCTCTCTCGCCGTATCTGCACATGTACGCCATCCCATGCCTCCTTTTTTACTGGATGATTTTCTCTTTTTTGTATTTTTCTATTCAAAATTCAGAACGTATGTTCGTCGCATTTATGTTATACCACAAAATTTTATGAAGCGCAAGGTATTAAACCGTATTATTTTGTCTTAAAGTGTATTAACTTTTTATTATTACCAAAACTTTAAGGCAAAGTTGACTGCATTCTTTATGCCGACCGTTTAATTTTTTGTGTCAGGCCGAACCCCGGCGGATAGTTTTTAAAAAAGAGACTCCGCCTAAAGCGCGTAAAATTTCATACCGTGCAGAACGGCGGTCTTTGCGGTATGTCTTTGGTTTTTCTTCGTACCGCGACAATGTCTCTTTTGCTTGTTTTTGCCGCTTTTGTATTTTGTAAATTTGAAAGGCGGCGCGCAGCTGCCTAAAAGCGACGTTTTTCAAGTTGCCGCCGGCGCGCCGCAAAAAAATAAAGCCCGCCGTTAAAGCGAGCTTTCGCAATCATATATAATCTGTATTATATATTATTTCAGTTTCATTTATTTCTTTTCGACGAGAAAAAAGAAGGGGGAAGCGGGGGAATTTATTATGCGAAAGGAGGAAACGCAGAACTCTTTTCTGTTGAGGGCGGAGAGTTTTTCTTTGATAAGGTCGCCCTCAAGAGCGCCCTCGGCGTGGCCGGGGTAGACGGCGATAAGGAGCGCCCCGCCGTTATCGAGAATATCGAGAGCTGCAAACACGGCGGCAAGGGTAGTATCTCTCAAGGTCGTTATATTTTTATCGCCGCCGGGAAGGTAGCCGAGATTAAACATACCGACGCATATTTTTTCGTTTACATACTCTTTAACAAGATGGTGAGACGCCCTTATTAAAGTATAGTTTTTGGGGGCGTTTTCTCTTTCGAGGAGGGCGGCGGTGTTTTCAAGCGCCTGTTTTTGAATATCGAAGGCGTATACTTTACCAAGCTCACCGACATGCAAAGAAAGCCAAAGAGTGTCATGACCGTTGCCCATGGTAAAATCGACGGCGACGCCGCCTTCCTTCACATGGGGCAGAATAAATTCCTTTTCAACATTAATAAGGTCGATCATATTTAATATCCTATATTGTATTTTTTGAATACCTGCTCACATGGGCGGCGCACTTTGCCGCAATTTGATCAAGACTGCCCGAGGCGAGGTCGCTGCTGCAAGCGGCAAGAAGTCTCGGATTTTGAAGATATGTGTCGATTTTATTCGACCCGGACGTATCCCAGGCTATAAATGAGATCCGCGGAAACATTGAAATTAATCGGTCGCACAGTGACTTGCCGCCGAAAAATTCTACCGGGCAGAGCATGATTGTATTTACTCCCATTTCCATCGCCTTTGATATTTCATAAGGAGTGAGGCAGCACGGAAGATAAGAAACGCCGTACTCCGAACACACATCAAAAATGTTTTCAGACAAGCCGTAGCTGCAAACAAACTTTGCGCCCGCCGAGCAGGCGCCAAGCGCCTGATTTTTATCGCTTACTCTCACGCCGACACAAAAATCTCCCGCGGCCGGGAAAAGAGGGGCAAGGCCATCGTTCCAGGTGCCAAGACATAGGGTTGAAAGACCGCCGCTGCAAATCGCCCCGATTAAAGGAAGGAAATTCTCGTTTTTTATATTTTCGACAACGGGCAGGACCCTGTATTCCCCCACGATATCAATAAACTCCATAAAAAATACACCGCCTCTCATAAGGCGCCTTTCAATTGTCAAATTACTTGGGGTACGCGGCACAAAGCGTGCCATGGCATAACGGGGGCTGCCGCATGGAAAATGCCGCAGCCCCGAAGGATGATTATGATTATAAGCCGATCGAGCCGCCCCGTCAAAGGGGAGCGCGATACCGTTCATACTATTCTATTTCGTCGATCCTGCCCAGAATATTTTCAAGTCCGGTATCCCAGCTCTTCACATACTTCTTTATCGAGGAAGTAGGATTGCTCTTTGCGACGTTCTCGCGCAGGAAGTATCCGAGTCTGTTCATATCGGCTGAGAACTGCCAAATGAATACAAAGTCGGTATACACGTTGTCGTGCATGATATCGATCATTTCGGCGGCCTCGGTGTCACGTGTGTACTTGAATTTAAGGCAGCTGTCGTAGTACTCGGGACGAACGTCCTTGTAGGAGCCGTACGCCATCGCCTCAAGAGTCGCGGCGGTTCTTGCTATTCTTTCGTCGTCAATGTTGTAGTTGATTCCGTAAATGTTGATAGCGTCATGAACGCCGGTGTAGTATGTACCCTGTTCCTTATTGAGCATGGGGTAAGGGATGACATAGTAATCGTCTTCCATCTGACGCAGATAAAGCTCTGCCTGATTGAGACGTCCCGCGACGAACACTACCGTTCCGTTTGAGAAGTACCTCATAGCCTCCTGATAACTGCAGCTGGGAGGGTTAAAGCTGTAAACGCCCTTTGTTTTGATAAGTTCGTTGCACTTTTCCATGAAGCTGATAAGAGTCGAGTTACCGGCAGTAACGTTATTGGAAGGCGTTCCATACTCGTCATATCTTGTAAAGACGACGCCCGCGGAGATTGCAAGACCGTTTGTATTGTCCCAAACGGGAAGCATAAGACCGATTTGGTCCTCAATTCCCACCTTATCGTCGCCGTCGTCCTCATAACAGTCGGAAACCATACTGATAAGCGTGTCATATGTCCAGTCCTTGTTTCTTACGACGTCATAAATGCTGCCGTATTTGGGCTTTAATATGGTGTCGTAAAGAGGAGTGTTTACAAACATCGCGTAATATCCGCCGGTATAGCGAAGGCAGAGGTCGCCCGTCAGCCAAAAGGTCTTGTCGCCGAAGGAAAGTGCGTCGATATAGTTTGTCGCCCAGTACTCTCTGTCCCATTTTATATAGTCGGCACCGTACTGGTCAAGCGTGTTGAGATCGAGAATAACGCCGTCAAGAGCAAGCTGTATGTCGTCATACTGACGCGCGGCTATAACGTCGTAGTCGTCAGATCCTGCCATAAGCTGAGCGCCTATCATGGTCTTGACGTTTTGGTCCTCGCTGTGTCCCATTACGATATTGACGTCAAGAAGCTCCTGTACCCACATGTTTCTCGCGTAAAGCTTCTCGTTGACCGCGTCGCCGTCGGTATCTTCTTCATCGATGTAAATCGACCTGCGGTGGAAAGTGTCGCCGTCCGCTTCGGCAATTATGAAGGTCACGTCTTCTCCGCCAAAGTCTAAACCGTTAAGATGTTCAAGATCGTTCTTGACCTCGTTGTTATTGGCGTTACCTTTATCCGCGTCGGCACAGGAAACAAGCGCCAAAACGGTTGACACAAGACAAAGAAGAGCCATAGACAAGGCAAAAATCCTTTTTTTCATCATTGATTTCTCCTTTATGTATTTTTATTGATTTTTATTATATCACACATAATGGCAATTGTCAAATGTGAATCTTTACAACGTTTGTGCAAAAATCACAACAAAAATACAACCAAATAATCCGTTACGGTAAACAATTTGTGTATTTTAACGAATTTCTCGTTGTTAACCGTTTTTTTACACTTTATTAATACGATAAAGGTAAAAAGTAAAAGTAAGCAAAGGCGGGCCGCAACAGGCGGGCCGCCTTCAAAAGTTTTTGAGAAAAGCAAAGATTTATCAAAAGTCCCGGCGCCCTACGGGCAGCTTGCCCCGCAAAGCGCTTTTTACATGGCGCTATTCGAGCGCGTCGATCCTGCTCAGTATCTTTTCAAGTCCTGTATTCCAGGCTACCACATACTTTTTAATTGCGGAGGCGGGGCTGTTTTTTATAACGTTATTTCGTAAGAAGCTGCCCAGCTTGGCCATATCGGCTGAGAACTGCCAAATGAATACAAAGTCGGTATACACGTTGTCGTGCATGATATCGATCATTTCGGCGGCCTCGGTGTCACGGGTGTACTTGAATTTAAGGAAGCTGTCATAGTACACGGGACGAATGTCCTTGTAGGCGCCGTACGCCATCGCCTCAAGAGTCGCGGCAGTTCTTGCTATTCTTTCATCGTCAATGTTGTAGTTGATTCCGTAAATGTTGATAGCGTCATGAACGCCGGTGTAGTATGCGCCCTGTTCCTTATTGAGCATGGGGCAAGGGATGACATAGTAATCATCATCCATCTGACGCAGATAAAGCTCTGCCTGATTGAGACGTCCCGAAACAAACATTACCGTTCCGTTGGCAAAGTACCCCATAGCTTCAGGATAGCTCGAGCTGGGAGGAGTGAAAGCGTAAACTCCCTTGGTGTTTATAAGCTCGTTGCACTTTTCCATAAAGCCGTTAAGAACCGAATTGCCGGAGGTAATGTTGTTTATAGGCCGACCGTTCTCGTCATATCTTGTATAGACGACGCCGGCCGAGATTGACATACCGTTTATGTTGTCCCAAATGGGAAGCATAAGGCCGATTTGGTCCTCAATTCCCACCTTATCGTCGCCGTCGTCCTCATAACAGTCGGAAACCATACTGATAAGCGTGTCATATGTCCAGTCCTTGTTTCTTACGACGTCATAAATGCTGCCGTATTTGGGCTTTAATATGGTGTCGTAAAGAGGAGTGTTTACAAACATCGCGTAATATCCGCCGGTATAGCGAAGGCAGAGGTCACCCGTCAGCCAATAGGTCTTGTCGCCGAAGGAAAGCGCGTCGATATAGTTTGTCGCCCAGTACTCTCTGTCCCATTTTATATAGTCCGCGCCGTACTGATCAAGCGTGTTAAGGTCGAGAATAACGCCGTCAAGAGCAAGCTGGATGTCGTCATACTGACGCGCGGCTATAACGTCGTAGTCGTCGGATCCCGCCATAAGCTGAGCGCCGAGCATCGCCTTGACATTTTGGTTTGCATGGTGTCCCACGACGATATTGACGTTAAGAAGCTCCTGGACCCACATGTTTCTCGCGTAAATCTCCGAGTTGACCGCGTCGTCGTCGGCATTTTCGTCTATATAAATGGATCTATAGTGGTAATCGTCGTTATCGGCTCCGGCAATTATAAAATTCACGTCTTCTCCGCCAAAGTCCAAATTGTTAAGATGCTCGAGATCGTTTTTGACCTCGGTGTTATTGGTGTTGCCTTTGTCCGTGTCAGCGCAGGAAACAAGCGCCAAAACGGTTGACACAAGACAAAGAAGCGACATAAACAGAGCGAGTATTCTTTTTTTCGTTGTCATTGAATGATTTCTCCTTTTTATAAGTTTTGTTATTTTAATGATAGCACACCGCATTTTAATTGTCAAAGGTCACAACAATTAAATGTTTGACTTTACAATGTTTGTGCAAAAACAGCAACAAAATTGCCACACTCAAAAAATGCGGCAATTTTGTCGATACACAGCCATATCCGTTTTTTACACTTTAAATGGTCCTGCCGCAGAGAAAAGCGCGTCAGAACACATCTGCAAAAAGACTTATACTTATCCTATGATATTACCGTCTGCGTCAAACAAAGGAAGCTTTTCAAGAAAAGCTATGTCCTTTCTCTTGGCCGCTTCTCCCTCGGCAAGTATCGCCATTCTTCCCACTATGAGTCCTCCGGCCTTGTTTACAAGCTCCTCCACCGCGCGCAAAGATTCGCCCGTTGATATAACGTCGTCAACGACAAGCACTCTTTTGCCCTTCATAAGCGCGGCGTCCTTTCCGTCAATATACAGCTTTTGAACCTTTTCTGTAGTTATCGAATGTACTTCGATTCCGAAAACATCGGTCATATAAAGCTTGATCGCTTTTCTCGCGAGAATATACTTGGAATCCGATCTTTGCCTTGCCATTTCGTGGGCAAGCGGAATGCCCTTTGCCTCGGCGGTTATTATATAGTCGTAATCGGGCGCCATCTTAAGAAGCTCCCGAGCGCAGGCGACGGTGAGTTCCTGATCTCCGAAAATAACAAAGCCCGCAATGTAAAGACCGTCGCTGACGCGGCAGATGGGCAGATCTCTTTCAAGACCCGCAACTTTTATTTTATAGTATTTCACTTGTAATATACCCCCTCGGCAAAATTTTTTTAGCTTTTTTTATTATAAACATTATAAACCCAAAGTCCGTCTTTGTCAATAAGCGGGACAAAGGCGCTTTCATCTAAAAAAAATAAAAAAATTTTAAAATGCTATTGACAAACGTTGGCCGTTGTGATATCATGTTTAGGCAATGAATGCGGGTGTGGCTCAATGGTAGAGCTCCAGCCTTCCAAGCTGGCTGCGTGGGTTCGATTCCCATCACCCGCTCCATTTTTTTAAACGCCATGCCTCCTTTAATTTTTTATTTATGTACCCTTAGCTCAGCAGGATAGAGCAACTGCCTTCTAAGCAGTAGGTCGCCGGTTCGAATCCGTCAGGGTACGCCATGAAAAAGGCCGCGTTCGCTGCAACAAACAAACGCAGTCTTTTTCAAGGCCGGGCGCGCCGTATATCCTGAGACCGCCCGCAGCCCTGTGAGGCGTACACAAACGTTCAGAACGCCGTCGAACAAAAAATATACATTTAAGTATCATCCCTTTAAATTGATATCATGGTGGGCGTAGCTCAGTTGGTTAGAGCGCCAGGTTGTGGCCCTGGAGGTCGTGGGTTCGAATCCCATCGTTCACCCCATAAAAAAACTGCCCGAGGGCGGTTTTTTATTTTCTGTTTGCATTTATTTAGCTGCCCGAGGGCGGTTTTTTGTTTTTTTAATTTCTGTTTGCCTTTGTCATATAACATTTGTGTTTGCTCCTGAGCCGGCGGCAAATAAATTACTCATCGAGAATTGCCAACGGGGTAAGGCGCCGCTTTGCAAAGAAAATATCCCACATGAAGTTTCGTATTACTTCTTAAAATAAGCCTTGCAAAAAAAATCGCGGTATGATAAAATAGTAGGAAATAAACATATAACGAAGCGGTAAGGGGAGAAAATTAAAATGACAAAACAAGAGAGAATAGCCATTGCAAGACAGGCAATAGACGACCACAAACGGGCATACTACAAAAACGGCGATTACATAAAGGCGGATTTTTGGGACTTTGCCGAAATATTTGAAATAATAGTCGACGCTTACGAGAACTTCGGCGGCGAGGAATATCTCAAAATGTTTTCAGAAATGTACGAGCACGCGATATCGGCCTACGGTGAAAGCTGGGAGAAAAACCCCTTTAACGACGACATAATGTGGCTGTGCATAGCCCTTGTGCGCGCGCATCTGCTTACGGGTGAAAAGAGATACCTTGAGAGCGCCGTCTCAAACTTTGACATGACGTGGGAGCGCGCGTACAGCAACGATCTCGGAGGAGGTCTTTGGTGGAGGATAGAAAATCAAAGCAAAAACTCCTGCGTCAACTGCCCCGCCTCTATTGCCGCGAGCCTTATTGCAAAGGCCGTCGGCGATCCGAGCTATACCGAAAAAGCGAAGCTCGCCATAAAATGGGTCAGCCAAAATATGTACGAGGAGGGTATCGGCAAGGTTTACGACGCGATGAATATCAACGGACGTATAAACAAATGGTCCTCGACCTACAATCAGGGCACGTTTATCGGCGCCAACATGCTGCTTTACCGAAGCACCGGCGAGAATCAATACCTGATAAGAGCCAGGGACGCCGCCTCATATACGGTAAATGAGATGTATAAAGGCGGCATCATGAACAACGAGGAGAACGGCAACGATCTTCCGGGCTTTAAAGGAATACTTGCAAGGTGGCTGTACAGGTATGCTCTTGATCAAAAGGACGAGAGCGCGCTGAACTGGATTCGAATGAACGCCGAGTCCGCCTATATGAACAGAAACTCGGCAGGACTTATGTGGACGCAGCTCGCGACCAAAACCGAGGACAATAAGGAATACGACGTTTTCTCAATGAGCTCCGCCGTCTCGGTGCTTGTTAACAGCATATGACAATGACTATGGCAATAACCATCAAATAAAAGCGCCGGCCGGTCAAGACACTGCAAAAAAAGTCAAGGCAATTCCAAGTAAAAGCTTTGTAAAAAGTTTATCCCCTGCGATTTTGGTCATTCATCATACGAGGGCACAGGGAATGATTTTGTCGGGGTCGTGCTCTATACGCTGCGGCTATAATTATTTACAAAACAACAAGTCGGGTTTTAATCTGTTTAATCAATTAATCATTAATCGGGGAGATTTGGTTATGGCCAAGGTAATAGCAATCTGCGGGAAAATATGCAGCGGAAAAACCTATTATTCCAATCAAATAAAAGAAACGGAAAAGGCCGTCGTTTTGTGCTGCGATGAATTGACAAAGGAATTGTTTGATAATAATTTGGGGGAAATGCATGATGAAATGTCACGCAGAATTTGCAATTACTTTAAAAAGAAGTCGGTGGAATTAGTGAATATAGGGTGTACGGTGATTCTGGATTGGGGATTTTGGAGTTCCCAAGACAGAAAAAGCCTTACGGAGTTTTATCGTATGCAGAATATTCCCCTTGAATGGCATTACATTGACGTGGACGACTTGACATGGCACAAAAATATCAAAGAACGAAATCGCAGGATATTAAGCGGTGCAGTCACCTCAGATTATTATTTGGACGAAGGTCTTATGCGCAAATTACTGTCCAAATGGGAAGCGCCCTCAAAAGATGAGATAGATGTTTGGTATACTCTGAAAAGAGAGTAAATTTAAATTGTTATACCGACGGGAAAAGACGTCCTCGCTTGAAAAACGAAGACGTCTTTAATCTTTTTAAATTTTAAATGCCGTAAAAATACTCTTTTACGCGTGCTCGGGGATAGCTGCGCCCTGTGCCAAAAGCTCGCCTACACCGAAATTGATGGTGGCAAAGTCGCCGTTTATCGAGCAGTACCATCTTGTAGCGCCGATACGTACATTGTTTTGCACGTCGTTGTACATATAGTCAAGAAGGAGCTGCTTTCCGGCTGCCATCTCCATATGCTTGGGCTTATAGCGGAATTCGATCACAAAGCTTCCGCCTTCCTTATCCATATTATAAGCCACCTCATAGTCGCCGTCTTCTGCTGACAGGTCGTTTTCACCGCGTCTCGGGATCATTGAAAGCTCTTCATTGATAAGAGCGAACTGATAGTCGCCGTTTGTATAGGGGGTGACGTTATCGTTGCCGGTGAAATTGAGAGTTTCGGAAATAAAGAGATAAATGCTGGCGTTATTGAAGTCGCCTACCGCAGCCTGCTGAGTGAAATCGTGAGCCTTGATATCGAAAAGGAAATAAAGACCGTTCTCATCCCACATTGCATAAGCCATTGCGACCGTATCGGCGTCCGGAGTGCCTTTTATAACCGTGGCTATCTCAACACCCTCTGTATCATTCCATTTTTCTTCCTTTACTCCGTCGATCGCGGCGGAGCCGTATGCAAGGTAGACGTTTGTATCGAGCTTTTCATTATCGTCCCCGGGATCCTCGGGGTTGGGCTTATCGTCGTCATTGTTAGGATCTCTTGTTGTGGTCGTAGCCTTTGTCGTTCCGACGGTAGTGGTGTTCTCTGCATCATTATCGCCGCTGCATGCGACAAACGTGAGCGCAAGAGCAAGAAGAAGCAGCATTGAAATAACTTTTTTCATGTTTTTTTCCTTTCTTTTATTAACTTAACGCACAATCATTTTTAATTGTACTGAAATTAGTATACACTATTTTGCATAAAAAGTATGTGAAAATACATCGTTATTTAAGCACAAATTTATAAAAGATGACACAAACCTTTTGTTTTACGGAATATGTCTTATAAGCTCAAATGAATCTCCATAAAACTCTGAAATCACGCCGTGTCTTTTTATTTTTGATTTGTCTTACTTACATTTTATATATTATACATACATATATACGATATACGCGCTCTGAGGCTTTTGTTCAAATGACAGCAAAAAATTTGGCCGCGCAAAGGCGGCCAAAACCGGGATCTTTTTATGTGCTAAAAGCAAAGATTTGAATTTAGATTTTTTTGTCGCTCCAATGCGTTTTTGATTTTCCCGGCAAAATTACGGGAATATAAGACATATCCGCAATCATGAAATTGTAATAAACAACGCTTTGCTGCTCTTTGGAACTTAAAACGGTTATATTTGCCCGAAAATCAGTAAAGGGGATGTTTTTCGCAAATTTTTGCGACCTCAGCTCTTATGCCGTTTGCCTTTTGCTCAAAATCGGCGTCCACACACTCCCTGATAAGACGCGCGACAAGCCGAAAGTCCTCTTCTTCGAGCCCGCGCGTAGTGGCGGCCGGAGTGCCGAGTCTGACGCCGCTGGTGATAAACGGGGACTGCGGATCGTCGGGAACGGCGTTTTTGTTGGCGGTTATGTGAACGAGGTCGAGCCTTCTCTCAAGCTCCTTGCCGGTTATGTCGAAGTTTCGAAGATCAAGCAGTATAAGGTGATTGTCCGTTCCTCCCGAAACCATATTAAAGCCGCAATTTCTAAGG
The DNA here is from genome assembly GCA_947588825.1 of uncultured Clostridia bacterium. GTDB lineage: Bacteria > Bacillota > Clostridia > Oscillospirales > CAG-272 > CAKSQF01. The sequence continues at coordinate 9,103 of CANPZU010000012.1, read as the reverse complement.
CCGTCGGCAAAGGCTTGGGCGTTTTTCACCACTTTTGCGCCGTACGCCTTGAAATCGTCGGAAAGCGCCTCTTTAAGGCATACCGCCTTGGCGGCTATCGTGTGCATGAGCGGACCGCCCTGCGTTCCCGGGAATATCGCCTTGTCTATAGCCTTGGCGTACTCCTGTCTGCACAGTATCATTCCCCCTCTCGGTCCTCTGAGGGTCTTATGTGTAGTCGTTGTCACAACGTCAGCGTAAGGCACGGGAGAGGGGTGCTGACCGGCGGCGACAAGTCCCGCGATGTGCGCCATATCCACCATAAGATACGCGCCCACCTTCTTCGCTATATACTGAAAGCGTTCAAAATCTATAATCCTCGGATACGCGGAGGCGCCCGCGACTATCAGCTTGGGCTTACATTCAAGCGCAATCCTTTCGACCTCGTCGTAATCTATCCTTCCCGTCTGAGATGAAACTCCGTAAGGCACGAAATTATAAAGTAATCCCGAAATGTTGACAGGGCTTCCGTGCGTCAGATGACCTCCGTGCGCGAGACTCATGCCCATTACCGTGTCGCCCGGCTTAATCAGGGCTATATATACGGCGGTGTTGGCCTGCGCTCCGCTGTGAGGCTGAACGTTGGCGTGCTCCGCGCCAAAAAGCTCCTTCGCTCTGTTTCTCGCCAAATCCTCGACCACATCTACGCAGGCACAGCCGCCATAATAGCGTTTTCCCGGATACCCTTCCGCGTATTTGTTGGTCAGCACGCTCGAATTGGCGGCAAGCACCGCCGGACTTACAAAGTTTTCGGACGCGATAAGCTCGATGCCGTCTCTCTGACGGGCAAGCTCACTTTTTATCGCGTTTGCCACCTCCGAATCGTACCCGGCAAGAAAATCAATGCTCTCCTTTATCATTTAAACTGTCCTTCCTTTCAGATGAACGCCGTGCGCCGCACGTTCGACGCGCGTTTCAGGGCGTACAAATTTTTTAAATATGTATTTTGTATTTTACTATTAGCATTGTAACACACAAAAAGGCAAATGTAAATACTTTTTTCCCCTCATTATCGTTTTACCCCATGTAAAAATCAAAAAACAGACGATGCTCCGAAAGCTTCAAGACTTTTATCCTGCGTGTTTTGTTATTTGTATAACTTCACTAAAACCCCGGTTGAATATTTGTCAATTTTGCCGAAATAACTCGCATTAACATGCAAGAAATAATTTTTTAATATAGAGTTAATAATTTAACATATAATGAAATTATAAATAAATAAGCGCATGGCGCTAATTTCAAGAAAGGTAAACCAGGTAAAAATCATGAAACAAATCAGAATCCTTGCATTGATCATGGCATTAATCCTTGTAACCTCCTTCGCAATCGCATGCTCTTCAAACGAAAAAACCGATGGTACGACGTCCGCCACAACGGTAAAAACGACGCCTAAAGTAACGACCGCAGAGCCTATCGAGATCCCGCCCGAGGAGAATATCACTCCCGAAACTCCCGTTACAGACGACGCGTTTACCGCTTGGCATGAAGGCTTCACGGTCGTTCCCGGTCTCAACCCGAAGTGCGATCTTCCGACAGTTTGGGGCGACGGCACCATAACAAACATTTTTGACGGCAAAGACGGTTACTTCAACACCACCGACGCCGCTACAAAGCTCGGCGGCGGAGACGCAAGCGGACTTGTAACTCTCACCTTCGAGGCTCCGAACTCCACTCTTGTGGCTTACTCCTTTATTCTCGGAAACGACAGCGGCGACAACACGGGACGTTCTCCCGAAGCCTGGTGCTTCTACGGATGCAACGTCGATCCCGCGACGGCACAGGATGACGACTGGAAGCTTATCGACGAGGTTCAGATAAGCGGTATCGTTGACAAAAACGCCGCTCCTTTCGGCTACACCATAGACACAGACAAACAGGCGACATATTCGTACTACAAGATCGAGTTCTATGAGAACCTCGGCGGAAGCGCCATCAACGTTCTCCAGCTCAACGAAATGTATCTCTACGCCGCAAAAGCGTAAAACGGACAAAAATCCGACGGCAGTTTAGTTTTAAGTTTTAGTTTTAGCATTTATTCTTTATTGTTTATTGTAATTTGAGGGTCGACGGCCTGAACGGGCGCCGGCCCTTTTTTATTTTAGAATTTGAAGTATCCGAAGCCTTTAATTTAAATTCATTTAAAAGATAATTAAACCGGGCCTACCTTTGGCGCGAGTTTGTCTCTTTGTTTATTTTAAAAGAAAGAGGTATTGCAGATATGTATACTTTGGTTTTGATGAGGCGCGCGTAAACGCGCCGACTGAAAAAATGTCCTTTGATCAATCTATCATCCTTAGTTTGACCATTTACCGTTTACCGTTTACCGTTTATCGCGAATATTTTAGCAAATTTTTATCTTTATGTTCCTTTTATATCCCCGATAAGCATATATCCGTGATAAAAAGGTAAAAAAATCCTTGTTGAATGTTCACAAATGCGACTGATTTTACAAAAAGCATGTACGATTTGCACATATTTACAACATAAAAATTGTTAAAAGTCACGATAATGCCGTTGTTAACATTTATATAACAAAAACGTAATATTCAGTTCACCATTCTTTGTATAATAAGGTTAGCACAGGCTAAAATAAATAAGCTGTCTGTGCTTGGTTTTATCATGAAAGGAGAAAACGCATCATGAAAAATTTCAGAATAGTTCTTCTCGTTTTGGCTGTTATGATGTTGTGTGCTGTTATCATCGGTTGCTCCAGTGATAAAGACAGCGATACACAGACAACTACTACAACAAGAAGAACAACCACAACAAAGGCAACGACCACCACTCCCGAGCCTCTTCCTCCCGAAACTCCCAAGACCGGCGACGAATTCGCGGCATGGGAAGGCGGATATGAGAAGGTCACTATCCAGAGCGCAGGTTACGCAGGTCTCTCTCCTTGGGGCGACGGGCCCGTTACAGCCGTTTATGACGGAATCGACGGTTACAACGACCATCAGGGTCTTGTAAAAGGTGACGCCGGCTGGGACGAAATCACCAAGGTCGGAGGCGGAACAAGCGGATATGTAGACCTTTGGTTCACACTTGAAGCTCCCGCTAAGATTGAGGCTTACACACTCATCACAGGTAAGGACAGCGTAGAATGGCAGGGACGTACTCCTATCGCTTGGAAGCTTTACGGCTCTAACACAGCTCCCGCAGATGACGGAAGCATCGAAGGCGATAACGGTTGGGTTCTCCTGCACCAGGTTGACGACGCCGGTATCCCCGGCGAGGCTGACAGCACGCCTTACGGTTACGAAATTGCCGCCGATAAAGCAGCTTCGTACCAGTACTACAAGTTTGAGTTTACAAAGACTACGCCCGACGGCAGCGGAAACTCAATGGCAGCGTTCCAGCTTAACGAGATCTATTTCTACACAAAGAAGTAATATCGTAAAAAGCACATATCTTTTATGCGTCTTTATGCACAGGACGCAAAAGTAAAAGTGACAAACCCGATCCTGATTTACGGGATCGGGCTTTCCTTTGCCTTGCTTTCCTTTCTTTTCTTTGCCTTGCGCGTCTCGGGGCACTCTAATTTTTGCCTTCGTCAAACACGATTACAACAAGGCAGCCTTATAAAAAAAAATTTGCGCATCGCCGATGTGTGTAAATCAGCGCTCGCACCTAAAACAAAAAGCCGCCCGTAAATACCATTTGCGGCGATTTTCCGCGCTCCCTGCACGTTGGTCGCTCTCTTAAAATAAGAAAAAGCCGACGTTATCTTTTTTACGTATCTGCCGCAAAACAAGTCCCGACACGACGGCAACGTCAATGACATCTCAATAAGAGCAAAGCTTATTTTTGACAAATTGTCAAAGGCGCGTTTTGCTGATTTTGCTTAAGATTCTTTATTAAGATAAGATTATTTATTATTTACAAAAGTCAATTCGTCGGCTCTCGCGCCCTGAGCTAAAATTAAGGATTGTCTTTGTCTTTCTTAAAACAACGCATTTGCGCGTATCATTGCATTAATTATAATTATCTTCCATATATAATATACCCGGCTTTGCGAATACAATTAAAATCCTTTAATCTGATCTTACTGCACGTTACATCGCCCGCCCGGCAATAAAACGCGTTATAAACAAATAAGCAAATATACAAACAAAGCTCACCCTTTTCGGATGAGCTTTGTGTTTTTTACTTACTGATATCTCGCGGTACGCCTATTTACTTTATATTTAATATAAGTCAATACGGCCGCGCGCCTTCAAAGGCGGCGATTAGTATTAGTATAAGTATAAGTATTAGTTCGCGGACGCAGCAATACCCGACAGCGATACGTTTCCTGTACCGGTTGTTCTCTCAACCCATACGGTAATGGTCGAACCCGTAAACTTAGAAAGGTCGACTTTAACGACGGCTATTGCAGCATCGTTTCCGCACTCAAGAATATCTTCGGTCTTTTCAAATTCCGAGTTATCGTCGGTATTGATGGTCAGTGTGTTGGTTCCGTTCCAAGCGCCTACAAACAGGGTCAGAGTCTTGATGCCGGCAGTCGGGATGGTAATAGAAATGGATGTACCGTTCTTTCCGTGACGCGAAGGATCCTTCGGATCCTCGGGATCGGAATTTTCCATTACGGGAAGATTTGTTCCGTCGGTCCATGTCAAAGGAGCTTTGTTGTCATCATGGTTTTGCGCGCCTTCAAAATACTCTGTGAAGATATCGTCGGCATTTGCCTTGTGATCCTCATTGTCTCCGTAATGCTCCCAATAAATGTCTCCTACCGCTGTGAGGTCAAGAGCGTCAGTATAGGGCGTTTCGACCGTCCATGAAATCTCGCCGACGTCCTTGGGAGGATCCTTGGGCTCCGTCTCCTCGGTGGTCGTTACCTTGGGAGTCGTCGTAACCTTAGTAGTCGTGGTGTTATTGCCGTTGTCACTCTCATTACCCTTGCAGGAGAAAACGACCGTAGCAATCATCATTATTGCCATAATGAGTGAAAGAATTTTTAACTGTTTCATAGTTTTTCTGCCTTTCTAATAAATTATTCGTGTTACGAATAGGTTATGTCAACATTATGCAGGTTAAATATGAACTGGATGTTACTATTTTGTATATCAACTGATAACATTTGATAAAATCAATAAACTTTCCCTTCGCGAGGACCGTCATGATTTTTTTCACATATAATTTCTAAAGACGGCTTAAAACGGGAAAAACAAACGCGACGCGTTTTTTGTACATTAAAAATCAAAAAACGCGCCCGACGCCTTCAGAATAAAGATACTGAATTGCTATAACGCGTGCGATTTGCCGCCCCTTTATTGATTGTTTTCCCTATAATTTTCTTCAGTTTCGGCCGTATGCTCCTATATTAACAGTTTATCAATAATTCATTAATATTGAATTTACTTATTACAACTATAATTAACTGTAGCAGAAAAAAAGTAACGCACGATTACTTTTATACGAAAGGAGAAAACCATGAAAAACATTAAAGTTGTCGCTCTGCTCTTAGCAGCAATTATGGTCTTTTCTGTAGTTTTTGTCTCCTGCTCTTCCGATAATGACAAAAGCAATCAGACAACAACGCCAAAGAAAACCGGCAACATCCTTCCTGAACAGCCCGAGAATCCTCCGGACAATGAGCTTCCCCCTCCTCCCGACCCCGAAACTCCTGTAACGGGAGACGAGTTTGAGGCTTGGCACAACTCAAAGACGGCAGTCACCATCCTTGAAGTCACATCCGACGACCTTACTCCTTACGGCGAAGGCGAGAGCTTTGACAAACTGTTTGACGGCGAAGACGGATTTCTTACCTCTTCTTCCACAAAACTCGGCGGCAGAACGACCACAGGCAATGTCACGCTTGTCGTCACTTGCCCCGCTTCAACGAAGCTCGGCGCTTACGCGTTCGTTACAGGTAACGACTCCGGATCTTATCAGCGTACACCCGGTGCGTGGATCCTCTACGGAACAAATACCGACCCCGCTACTGCGACCGATGCCGATTGGAAGGTTCTCGACGACGTTAAAAACGGCGCAACCGAGGACGTAAACCTCACGCCTTACGGTTATACCATAGACGCCGCTAATCAGGCTGAGTATACTTACTATAAGATCGTTTTCTCGATCGGCGCCGGCCTGACCTACGGACTCACCGAGCTCCAGCTCAGCGAGCTCTATCTCTACGCAGCTTAACTTAATTAAGGTGAAAAAACGGACCTTGCCGCGCATGGCAGGGCCTGTTTTTTATTCTATTATTTTCCTTTTGCCTTTTCCAAAAACGCAAACGCCCCCGCAAAACGGCCGCACATGCGCTTTATAATGCGTAAACGTGCATTTTTGCGTTATAATTTATAAGAACTCAACCGAACCGTCTTCAAGGTGATAAATCGCGCCGATAACGGTGAGATCGCTCAGCTTTTTTGATTTTGCAAAATTCATTTTTATTTTCGAAACACTGTAACGAACATTGAGACAAGAGGCGCAAAACTCGTCCTTTTCGCCGCCGATTGCAAGCTTTATCTCATCGGTAATAAACTTGACAAATCCCTGAGGATCATGATTTATTGCCGCGTCAACCGCGCCGCAGTGATTGTGCCCGAGAACGAGAACAAGCGAACAGCCGAGATGTTCTGCGGCATACTCGATACTTGCCATCTGATGCCTGTCGACCACATTGCCCGCTACCCGTATGACAAACAGCTCGCCGATACCCGCCGAAAAAATACACTCGGGTATGACCCTCGAATCAGAACAAGTCAGTATAGTGGCATAAGGGGACTGCCCGAGTTCGCAGGTCTTTTTTCTGACATCTTGAGAAATATCGCCCGTGCATGAAGATGCATTCAGGTATTTTTTATTGCCTTCTTTGAGTTTTAGAATAGCTTCGTTTGAGGTTATCATATTTGCTTCGCCTTTCAAAACAGTTGTTTTTTTATCGTCAAAAGCTCAGACGCAGTTGACATGATCAATAAAGCGCATAAACGCCTTCATCCCATCTTCGTCGCATTTATAGACGCCGGCGTGCTCAAGCACCTTTTCAAAGGTGGCCCCGACTTCGAATTTAAGAATATCGGCCACGTTTTCCCTTGTAAATACATACTTGTCCTTAAATGAATCAAACCAACGGGCGTGTTTTTTAAGCTCGGGTATGTTATCAAATTCTTTGCCGCTCAGTATCGCCTCTTCCATTTGCTCCATCTCGGCAAGCAGACGCGCCGGAAGCACGGCAAGTCCCATAACTTCAATAAGGCCGATATTTTCTTTTTTGATATTGTGCACCTCTGCGTGCGGATGGTAAAGCCCCAGCGGATGCTCCTTCGTCCTTATGTTGTTTCTAAGTACCAAATCAAGCTCGTATGCCTCCCCTTTTCTGCGCGCTATCGGAGTCACGGTGTTGTGCAAAACTCCCTCCCTTTCAATGTCGTCGGGAGTGTCCGGCGTGAGCTTTCCGTAAGCAAGCACGTTTGAGGCGGGGTCGCTGTAGCCTCTCCACACCGTAAGTATCTTGTCGGCAAGCAGAGCAAGCCTGTCTTTGTCACAGCCCGAAAGCCTGATCACCGACATCGGCCACTTCAGTATGCTCGCGCTTACCTCCTCAAAACCTTTAAAGCTTATAACCCTCTTTGCCGGCGCCTTCGCCACGGCAAAAGTGTGACGTCCGCCCTGCATGTGATCGTGCGAGAGAATTGAACCGCCTACTATAGGCAAATCCGCGTTTGAGCCGATAAAGTAATGCGGAAGCTTATCCACAAACCCGAGCAGCTTCCTGAATGTCGACGCACTTATCTTCATCGGCGTGTGCTTGGCGTTAAGAACAATGCAGTGCTCGTTGTAGTAAACATAGGGCGAATACTGCATCCGCCAGTCCTCTCCGTCAAGCTCAAACGGTATAAGCCGTATGTTCTGCCGCGCCGGCTTTTGCAGATTTCCCGCAAAACCTTCGTTCTCTATACAAAGCTGACACTTCGGATATCCGCTCTGCGGCATGCTCTTTGCCGCCTCAATCGCCTTGGGATCCTTCTCCGGCTTCGAAAGATTGATCGTTATCTCTATCTCTCCGTATTTTTCACTTTTGTATATCCACTTTTTGTCTTTTTTGACTCTGTACGTCCTTATGTAGTTGGAATTCTTGGCAAGCGCGTAAAAATAGTCGGTCGCCTCTTTGGGAGATACAGCGTATTTTTGGTTGAATATGCTTATCACCTCGGACGGCCGCGGCGTCAAAATGCCCATGAGCTTCGTGTCAAACAAATCCCTTGAGGTCACACCGTCGTCGTCAATGATCCCCTTCTCGTATGCTTCCTCACATAACTGGTTAAGTATCTGCTCAAGCTCCCTGCATGCCCCCGGCTCGCACTCCCCTTCAAAACCGTCAAGACCGTATATCTCACAAAGCCTGTTAATCGTGTAAATACGGTCCGCTCGCTCAATCAGCCCCGCGTTTATACCGTATTCCGTAAGCTCCGCTATCAAATCTTCAATCTTTCCCATTTAAACCTCCTGACTCGGTATGAGCCAACACTCTACATCCTTATGTAAAACCAACCTTGTTTATTACAATTATATCATTTGCACGCCCGCTTGTCAATTAATTGATCTTAAAAACTTTAACCTGTTGAGAAGGCACTCGCCTGTGAAAACCCTGCACTTTCCCCTCGGGGAGCTTTTTGAAAAAAGCCTCCCCGAACCCCTTCAAAAACTTTACAACTACTAAGACGGCCGCGTTTGTGCGGCCTCTTTGCTTTATAAACCTTAGAGTGGAATCTTCATTAGCGCGGACGCTCTGCCCGCGCAAGGCCCGCCGCGCCGCACTACGGTTTATTTATTAAGTTTCCCCGGCTTTTCAAAAGCCGGCGACGGTCAAGGGCGAGGAGCCCTTGTCGCGCCCGCAGGCGCGAAAGACTCATTAATAAGCGACGTACACACCGCGCTGCGGGTTACTTAGCATGTTTGGCCGGCTTTTCAAAAGCCGGCGGGTCGAGGGCGGAGCCCCGTCGCGCCTGCGGCGCGAAAGGTCCCGCAAGCGGCATTTAATCGAGTAGGCACTAACAAGTAGCGCCTCTCACACCACCGTACATGCCGTTCGGCATACGGCGGTTCAATTCAA